>CAMLCW010000387.1 GCA_946478645.1 uncultured Variovorax sp. | reverse complement strand
CCGAGGACAAGAAGCTTGCAGCGAAGATTGCTCAGGCCAAGAATGACGATGCTTAGTAGGCTCCGTCCAAGAAGTATGCTTCCAACACGAAGGCGGCGAAGAAGGCGCCTGCGAAGAAGGTAGCAGCGAAGAAGGCAGCACCGGCCAAGAAGGCCGCTGCCAAGAAGGCGCCGGCGAAGAAGGCCGCTGCCAAGAAGGCCCCTGCCAAGAAGGCGGCGGCGAAGAAGGCGCCGGCCAAGAAGGCCGCTGCCAAGAAGGCCCCTGCGAAGAAGGCCGCCGCCAAGAAGGCCCCTGCGAAAAAGGCTGCGGCCAAGAAAGCCGCGAAAAAGCCCGCTGCCAAGCCTGCCGCTGCGGCCAAGAAGCCGGCTGCAAAGAAGGCCGCCAAGGCTGCGCCCGCTGCGGCGCCTGCGCCTGCTGCGCAGACCACGCTGAACCCACAGGCAGCCTGGCCGTTTCCGACGGCCAGCAAGCCCTGAGTTCTTTCAGCGGCCTTGAAGGCAAAAGCCCGGCACCTCACGGTGCCGGGCTTTTTTCATGGGGAGCCGAACAAGGACCGGATCAAAGGCCCAGCGCCTTGCGGTCGACCTGGTAGTTCTGCGGCCCGCGCTGCGCGATCTTGAGCGCGCCGATGCGGTTGCCGAGCGCCGCACACTGCGCGAGCGGCCACTCCTTCTCGAGTCCGAACAGCAGCGCGCCGCGCCATGCATCGCCGCAGCCCGTGGGCTCGACCACCGCCGTCGGCGTCACGCCCGGCACATGCCCGCGCTCGCCATCGGTCCAGACCTCGCAGCCGTCGGCGGCCAGCGTCACGACCAGCCCGCGCACATGCTTCGAGATCTCGGCCAGGCTCCAGCCGGTGCGCTGCGACAGCATCTTGCCTTCGTAGTCGTTGACCACGACCCAGCTCGCCAGCTCGATGAAGCGCCGGAGCGTCTCGCCATCGAACATGGGCAGGCCCTGCCCCGGATCGAACACGAACGGAATGCCCGCCGCGGCGAACTGCTCCGCATGCTGCAGCATCGCCTCGCGGCCATCGGGCGCGATGATGCCGACCCGGATGTCGTCGCGCGCACTGATTTTGGTGATGTGCGCCTGCTGCATCGCGCCCGGATGGAAGGCCGTGATCTGGTTGTTGTCGACGTCGTTCATGATCATCGCCTGCGCGGTGAAGGTGTCGTCGAGCTGACGCACGAACTCGGTGCTGATGCCCAGCGAGCGCATGCGCGCGAGGTAGTCCGCGCCGTCGCTGCCGAGCGTGGCCATGGGCAGCGCGGTACCGCCCAGCGCATTGAGGCTGTAGGCGATGTTGCCGGCGCAGCCGCCGAAGTCGCGCCGGAGGCCGGGCACCAGGAACGACACATTGAGGATGTGCAGCTGGTCCGGAAGGATCTGGTCGGCGAACCGGCCCTCGAAGGTCATGATGGTGTCGAACGCGAGGGAACCGCAAATCACTGCTGCCATGGGTGAGCCCGTTGAATGAGAAGAAAGAAGGTGGACCGGAGAAGAAGAAAAGGCCGCCGGCCCGCTCAAGGATAGAACGCTTCCACGCGATAGCCCGCGATCGGCGGCAGCGCCGGGCTTTCGGGCGTCGACAGGCGGAGCGGCAGCGATGCCGTGTGGTCGGCGCGTGCCGCCAGCACGGCGGGCGCGCCGTAGTCGGCTGCCGTGAGCACGCGGCGCACCACGGCGCGCTCCTGCGTGTCGAGCAGCGAGAGCTCGATGGCCGGCATCGCGAGCGGCACGGCAGCGCCATTGCGCAAGGTGAAGCTGAGCCGATAGTCACTGCTGCCGGCCCTCTCGCGCGTGAAGGTGGCGCCGTCGATCACGATGTCGCCGATCCGGCGCAGCGCCGTGAGCTCGCAACCGCTCCAGCGGCACAGCGCGGCAAGCGCCGGGCGCAGGCCCGGCTGGCGCGCGACGATCGCATCGCGTTCGTGGCGCAGCACCTGCGCGGCGAGAAGCAGCACGGCGAGCACCGCCAGCACCCAGAAGGAACGCCGCACGGAAGGCCGTTGCCACACAGGCGAGGGCCGGCGCCGGCTGCGCTCGTTGTCGAAGAGCGCGAACGGCTCGGCCTGGGGAGCATCGATGCCGCCCAGCGGCTGCGGCGGTGAGGCATCGGCTTCGGGTTCGCTCGCCTGGCGCACCATCGACGGCGTCGCCGCCAGCTTCTCGGCGGCACGTTCTTCCTCGCGTTCCCTGGCCTGCGCGATCTTGGCCGACTTGATGCGCGCGCGCCGCAGCGCCTTCTGCATCTGGATCTGGTCGCGATCGAAGACAGGCTCGTGCGACTCCGACTCGTCGCCGCCGGCCGATTCGGCGAGTTCGCGCGCCTCGAGGCGCAGCGCGGGCAGCGGCAACGGGGGTGGCGGCGGGGGCGGCGAAGGCGGCGAAGGCGCTGCCGCGAGGTCCAGGTCGATGTTCGGGAACGGCGGCAGCGAACTCGGCGGCGGCCGCCATTCGGGGGGGCTGGCCTCGAAGTCCGACCACGCCTCGTCGACGACGATGCCGTGCGCCGGCATCGAAAAAGTGGATGCAGCCGGAGGCTCGACCGGCGGCGCGGGCGGCTCGGATTTAGCTTCGGCTTCGGCTTCGGCTTCGGGCTCCGGCGCTGGCACCGCATCGCGGCGCTCTGGCGGGTCGCTCTCGAACCCGGCGGCCGGCGGCGCAGGCACCGGCGCGGCCGGTGGCCCGTCGGCCGTCTCGTGCAGTTCGAGCGTCGCGTCGAACACATGGCTGCAGCGCCCGCAGCGCACCCAGCCATCGGAGATGCGAAGCTGGTCGCGCACCACCTTGAAGGTGGTGGTGCAGGAAGGGCAGCGCGTGGCGAGGCTCATGACGGGGCGATTGTAGGGTTGCCCCTTCGCCGCGGATGCGCCGTCAGCAGCGCGCCGTCATGAGGATCCAGCCGTCCTCGCTGTCGCTGACCTCGAGCGCGGCATAGGGCGCGTAGGCCTGCTTGAGCTCGTCGGCCTGCCGCTCGAGGATGCCGGCCAGCACCAGCGATCCGCCTGGCGCGACGTGGCCGCGCAGCAGCGGCGCGAGCAGCTTGAGCGGCGTGGCGAGGATGTTCGCGAGCACCACCTCGTACTGGCCCTTGGCCGCATCGGGCAGGCCGGCCTGGAGCTGCACGCGGTTGGCCTCGGCATTGAGCAAGGTCGACGACACCGCGGCCTCGTCGATGTCGACGGCATCGATGTCGCGCGCACCGAACTTCGCGGTGCCGATCGCAAGGATGCCCGAACCGCAGCCGTAGTCGAGCACACGCCGGCCCCCGAAGGCGCCCTGCCCCGCGATCCAGCGCAGGCACATGCGCGTGGTGGGATGGGTGCCGGTGCCGAAGGCGAGCCCCGGATCGAGCCGGATCACCTGCCGTGCCTGGGCGGGCGGCTCGTGCCAGGTCGGCACGATCCAGAACTCGGGCGTGATCTCGACCGGCGCGAACTGCGACTGCGTCAGCCGCACCCAGTCCTGCTCCGGCACCGGCGCCACGCCAAGTAGGGCGCAGCCTTCGAAGAAATCCTGCAGCGCGAGCACCGACGCGGCTTCCTTGGCGGCGGCCTCGTCGGGGAACAGCGCGATCACGCGCGAGCGCCGCCAGCCTTCCTTGGGCGGCGGCATGCCGGGTTCGCCGAACAGCGCCTGCTCGGCATCGGTCTGCGCGTCGGCGTCTTCGACCGAGACGCTCAGCGCATCGAGCGCCTCGAGCGCATCGCCGAGCAGCTCGACCTTGTCTTCCGGCGCCATCAGGCGAAGTTCGAACATGGCGTCGGGGCGATGGCGGCTCAGCGCTTGTGCGCCGCGAGCCACTCTTCGAGGTAGTGGATGTTGGTGCCGCCGCTCATGAACTTGGCGTCGACCATCAACTCGCGGTGCAGCGGGATGTTGGTCTGGATGCCCTCGATCACGGTCTCGTTGAGCGCGGTGCGCATGCGCGCCATGGCCTGCTCGCGCGTGTCGCCGTAGACGATGATCTTGCCGATCATCGAGTCGTAGTTCGGCGGCACGAAGTAGTTGGTGTAGGCGTGCGAATCGACGCGCACACCAGGGCCGCCCGGCGGATGCCACATCGTGATGCGGCCCGGCGAGGGTGTGAACTTCCAGGCGTCTTCCGCGTTGATGCGGCATTCGATGGCATGCCCGCGCATCTCGATCTGGCGCTGCGTGAACGGAAGCTTCTCGCCCGCCGCCACCATGATCTGCGTCTTCACGATGTCGATGCCGGTGGTGGCCTCGGTCACGGGATGCTCCACCTGCACGCGGGTGTTCATCTCGATGAAGTAGAACTCGCCGTTCTCATAAAGGAACTCGAAGGTGCCGGCACCGCGGTAGCCGATCTTCTTGCAGGCCGCGGCGCAGCGCTCGCCGATCTTCTCGATCAGCTTGCGCGGAATGCCGGGCGCGGGGGATTCCTCGATCACCTTCTGGTGGCGCCGCTGCATGGAGCAGTCGCGCTCGCCCAGGTAGACCGCGTTCTTGTGCTTGTCGGCCAGGATCTGGATCTCGACGTGGCGCGGGTTCTGGAGAAACTTCTCCATGTAGACAGCCGGATTGTTGAACGCGGCGCCCGCCTCGGCCTTGGTCATCTGGATCGCATTGACCAGCGCCGCCTCGGTGTGCACCACGCGCATGCCGCGGCCACCGCCGCCGCCGGCGGCCTTGATGATCACCGGATAGCCGATGGCCCGCGCGATGCGCTTGTTGGTGGCGGCGTCGTCGGAGAGCTCGCCTTCCGAGCCGGGAACGCAGGGCACGCCGGCCTTGATCATGGCCTGCTTGGCCGAGACCTTGTCGCCCA
>CAMLCW010000386.1 GCA_946478645.1 uncultured Variovorax sp. | reverse complement strand
ATCGCCGAGCGCGGCATGATGCTGACCGGCGGCGGCGCGCTGCTGCGCGACCTCGACCGGCTGCTGGCCGAGGAAACGGGCTTGCCGGTGCTGGTGGCCGAAGACCCGCTGACCTGCGTGGTGCGCGGTTGCGGCATCGCCCTCGAGCGCATGGACCGCCTCGGCAGTATCTTCACCAGCGAGTGAATGCGCCGCTGCCACCCACGGCCGGCTCTGCTTGCGCAGGCCGGCCTTTTTGCCATCTGACGTTGCACCACAGCCGGATCTGAACCATGCCCCTGGGCACGCTCGATCGCTCAGCCCCGCCCCTGTTCAACCAGGGGCAGTCGGCGCTGAGCAAGCTGATCTTCTTCGGGACGCTCGCGCTGTTCCTGATGGTGGCCGACGCGCGGCTGCACCTGGTCCAGCCGATCCGTACGGCCGTCGGTGCGGTGCTCTACCCGGTGCAATGGCTGGCGCTCAAGCCGGTGCAGTTCGTGGCCGGCGCGAGCCGCTACTTCGAGGACCTGCAGACCGCGCAGCGCAACGAGGATGCGGCACGCCGCACGCTCATGCAGCAGGCCGAGCGCGCCAGCCAGGCCGACACGCTCGCGCAGGAGAACGCGCGGCTGCGCGCGCTGCTCGAACTGCGCGAGACCACGCAGGCGCCGGGCCGCGCGGCCGAGGTGCTCTACGACGCGGCCGATCCCTACACGCGCAAGATCGTCATCGACCAAGGGCTCACGCAGGGCGTGGTGCCGGGCTCGCCGGTGATCGACGCCAACGGCGTGCTGGGCCAGGTCACCCAGGTGCTGCCCTTCACGAGCGAGGTCACGCTGGTGATCGACCGCGATCTTTCCATCCCGGTGCAGAACACCCGCACCGGCGTGCGCAGCGTGGCCTTCGGCGATGCCTCGGCGCACGGCGGCGGCCTCGAGCTGCGCTTCATGGCCGCCAACGCCGACCTGCAGGAGGGCGACCTGCTGTCCACGAGCGGCGTCGACGGCGTCTATCCGCCCGGCCTGCCGGTCGCGAAGATCGAGCGCATCGAGCGCCGCGCCGACTCGGCATTCGCGCGCATCTACTGCGTGCCGCTCGCGCATGTGATGGCCGCGCGCTACGTGCTGGTGCTGACGCCCACGGGCGGCCCGGCGGCGCCGCCGGCCGCACCCGCCGCTGCGGCGCCGAAGAAGGCCGAAGCCAAGGCGGCATCGAAGCCCGCCAAGGCCGACAAGGCCGACAAGAAGACCGCGGAGCGTGCCCGATGATCAAGCGCCCCGGCCAACAGCAGCTGCTGCTGCCCGTCAGCCCGCTCTTCATGTGGTCGAGCCTCGTGATCGCGCTGCTCATCAACATGATCCCGATCGGCCGCGCCGCCTGGACGCCCGACCTGCTCGCGCTCGCGATCGTGTTCTGGGGCGTGCACCAGCCCGCGCGCATCGGCATCGGCGCGGCCTTCGCCTTCGGCCTGTGCATGGACGTCCACCAGGGTGCGATGCTGGGCCAGCATGCGCTGTCCTACACCACGCTGGGCTTCTTCGCGATCACCATCCACCGGCGCCTGCTCTGGTATCCGGTGGCGTCGCAGGCGCTGCAGCTGCTGCCGGTCTTCGCGGTGTCGCAGTTCATCGAGATCGTCGCGCGCCTGGTCGGCGGCGGCGTGTTCCCGGGCTGGTGGGTGCTGGCCTCGCCGGTGCTCGAGGCGGCGCTGTGGCCGCTGGCGACCGTGCTGCTGCTCGCGCCGCAACTGCGCACGCCCGATCCCGACGAGAACCGCCCGTTATGAGTTCTCCCCCAGGCTGCGCGCACTTCGTGTCGCTTCGCCCACCCCCTCGCCGGGGGCAACACCAGCGGCCCGGCAAAGCCGGTTCCGCGGTGTTTCTGGCACAACCCGATGGGTGTCGAGGGCATTTGCCATCGAATCCTTGCGCACCTAAGCTCACTTCGCCATGACCGAAATCCGCAATGTCGCTGCCGACCTCGCGCGCTTCAAGCGCCGGGTGGTCGTGATCGGCCTGGTGGTGCTCTTCGCCTTCGGCCTCATCGGCGCGCGGCTGTTCTACCTGCAGGTCGTGCGGCATGCCGACCTTGCCGAGCAGGCCGAGAGCAACCGCACGGCCATCGTGCCGGTGGTGCCCAACCGCGGCCTGATCCTCGACCGCAACGGCATCGTGCTGGCCTCGAACTACTCGGCCTACACGCTCGAGATCACGCCCTCGAAGGTGGGCGACGTCGAGGAGACCATCGAAAGCCTCACGCAGGTGCTCGAGATCTCGCCGCGCGACCGCCGCCGCTTCAAGCGGCTGCGCGACGATTCGCGCAGCTTCGACTCCATCCCGATCCGCACGCGCCTGAGCGACGAGGAAGTGGCGCGCTTCGCGGCGCAGCGCTACCGCTTCCCGGGCGTGGAGATCAAGGCGCGGCTGTTCCGCAACTACCCGCATGGCGAGACCGCTTCGCACGTGCTCGGCTACATCGGGCGCATCAACCAGCGCGAGAAGACCGCGATGGAGGAATGGCCCGAGGAAGACCAGGCCAACTACAAGGGCACCGACTACATCGGCAAGCTCGGCATCGAGCAGAGCTACGAGAAGACGCTGCATGGCCAGACCGGCGTCGAGCAGATGGAGACCTCGGCCGGCGGCCGTGCGGTGCGCCGGCTCGCGAGCCATCCGGCCACGCCGGGCAACACCGTGATGCTGTCGCTCGACATCAAGCTGCAGAAGCTCGTCGAGGACATGTACGGCGAGCGCCGCGGCGCGCTCGTGGCGATCGATCCCAAGACCGGCGAAGTGCTGGCCTTCGTGAGCAAGCCCACCTTCGACCCCAACCTGTTCGTCGAGGGCATCGACACGGAAAGCTGGAAGGAACTCAGCGAGTCGATCGACAAGCCGCTGCTCAACCGCGCGCTGCGCGGCACCTATCCGCCGGGCTCGACCTACAAGCCCTTCATGGCGCTTGCCGCGCTCGAAACCGGCAAGCGCGGCGCCAACGTGGTGGTCAACGACCCGGGCTACTTCAACTTCGGCGGGCACCGCTTCGGCAGCCCCGAAGGCAACCTCGGCGGCGTCGACATGCGCCGCTCGATCCAGGTGTCGAGCAACATCTACTACTACTCGCTCGCCAACGAGATGGGCGTGGACCTGATCCACGACTTCATGAAGCCGCTCGGCTTCGGCCAGATCACCGGCATCGACCTCGGCGGCGAGGTGCGCGGCGTGCTGCCGAGCACCGAATGGAAGCGCAATGCCTACCGGCGCCCCGAGCAGAAGAAGTGGTATGCGGGCGAGACCATCTCGCTGGGCATCGGCCAGGGCTACAACACCTTCACGATGCTGCAGCTCGCGCAGGCCACCGCGATCGTCGCCGACGGCGGGATGAAGCGCAAGCCGCACCTGGTGCTCGCCACGCGCGACACCGTGAGCGGGCAGGTCGTGCCGTTGCCGCAGCCGCCGGCCGAGAACCTCGGCTACAAGCCGGCCCACGTCGCCGTGATCCGCGAAGGCCTTGCCAGCGTGGTCTCGAACGGCACCGCGCGCGGCGTGTTCGCCGGTGCCGGCTACCAGGCGGCCGGCAAGACCGGCACCGCGCAGGCCGTGACCCAGGCGCAGAACACCCGCTACAACGCCAAGGCGCTCGAAGAGCACCAGCGCGACCATGCGCTCTTCATGGCCTACGCGCCGGCGAACGATCCGAAGATCGCGCTCGCGGTGATCGTCGAGAACGCCGGCTGGGGTGCCGGCGCGGCCGCGCCCATCGCGCGGCGCGTGTTCGACTACTGGCTCATGGACCAGTACCCGAGCGAGGCCGACATGGCCGCGGTGCGCATCGGCAAGGCCGGCCCGCCGATCGGCAAGCCGCGCATCGCAAGCGAGATCGCGTGGCCCATGGGCAGCACGGCCGCGCCGGCGCCCTGAGGCCTGTCGACCTTACGCAACGACCGTGCCGCTGACCTCGCCAAGCCCGATGCGCACCGCGCCGCCGCGCTCGCAATAGCCGCGGATCACCAGCGTGTCGCCGTCCTCGAGGAAGGTGCGCTGCTCGCCGTTGGGCAAGGTGACCGGCTGCTTCCCGCCCTGCGTGAGCTCGATCAGCGAGCCGGCTTGGTCGGGCTGCGGGCCCGAGAGCGTGCCCGAACCGAGCAGGTCGCCGGGCTGCAGGTTGCAGCCGTTCACCGTGTGGTGCGCGACGAGCTGCGCGGCGGTCCAGTAGGCGGCCTCGGTGGTGTTGCCGCGCGTGAGGCGCACGGGCGCTGCGCCATCGGCGCGCATCTTCGCGGTCTGCAGCAGCACCTCGAGCGTGATGTCGAGTGCGCCGCGCTCGCGGTTCGAAGGCGCGTCGAGGTACGGCAGCGGCTGCGGATCGCCGGCCGGGCGCTCGAAGCGGGCGCGAAAGGGCGCGAGTGCTTCCATCGTCACGATCCACGGCGACAGCGTGCTCGCGAAGCTCTTCGAGAGGAACGGGCCGAGCGGCTGGTATTCCCAGGCCTGCACGTCGCGCGCCGACCAGTCGTTGAGCAGCGTCACGCCGAACAGGTGTTCCTCGGCCTCGCCGATCGCCACGGGTTCGCCGAGCGCATTGTCGCGGCCGACGAAAAAGCCGAGCTCGAGCTCGTAGTCGAGTCGCTTCGACGGGCCGAAGCTCGGCGTTGCGGCATCGGGCGCCTTGGTCTGCCCGTGCGGACGCTTGAACACCTGGCCGCTCACGCCGATCGACGAGGCGCGGCCGTGATAGCCGATCGGCACCCACTTGTAATTGGGCATCAGCGGCTGGTCGGGGCGGAACAGCTTGCCGATGGTGGTCGCGTGGTGGATGCCGGTGTAG
>CAMLCW010000385.1 GCA_946478645.1 uncultured Variovorax sp. | reverse complement strand
TAGAGCTGGTAGTGCTCCGGCACGAAGCACAGCTTGAGCACCCGCGCCTGCAGGTTCTGGTGCTGCTTGACGGCGCGTCGCTGGCTGCGGCTCGCGCGGAAGTCGTCGACCCGCACGCGCAGCGGAATGCAGGCGCGGCATCCGTCGCAGTACGGCCGGTAGGTGAACATGCCGCTGCGCCGGAAGCCGCCCAGCACCAGGTCGGAGTAGGCGTCGTTGTGGATCAGGTGGCTGGGCGTGGCCACCTGCGAGCGGGCCTGGCGATCCGGCAGGTAGCTGCAGGGATAGGGTGCCGTCGCGTAGAACTGCAGCGTGTGAAGCGGGAGATCCTTGAGGTGCGTCACGGCGTTCGGGAAGGTCGTGCGGAAAGGAGTTCCGTCCAGTATACGGGCTCGAAAAGCCATCGTGGGCCCTGCTGCTGGCGCGCCCGCGCCACGTGCGCCACGAAGCTTTGGCGGCTCATTTCGCGTGCGCCCAGGCTCGCGAGGTGCGAGGTGTTCTGCTGGCAGTCGATCATCCGCACGTCGAAGCGGCGGCACAGGCACACCAGGGCCGCGAGTGCGATCTTCGAGGCGTCGGGGCGGCGCGTGAACATCGATTCGCCGAACACCGCCCGCCCGAGCGCCACGCAGTAGAGGCCGCCCGCGAGCTCGCCGTCGATCCAGGCCTCGACGCTGTGCGCGTGCCCGGCGCGATGCAGCGCGGTGTAGGCCTGCACCATGTCGGGCACGATCCAGGTGCCCGACTGGCCGACGCGAGGCGCCTTCGAGCAGGCCTGGATCACCGCCGCGAAATCGTGGTCGATGCGGATTTCGCAGCCGGGCGCCGCTGCGAACCGCGCGAGCGTCTTGCGCAGCGACCGGTGCAGCCTGAAGTCGGCCACCTGCAGCACCATGCGCGGATCCGGGCTCCACCAGAGGATCGGCTGGTCGTCACTGAACCAGGGGAACACGCAGCGCCCGTAGGCCTGCACCAGCGAGTCGACGTCGAGTGCGCCGCCCGCAGCAAGCAGGCCCGGGACGGGGTCGGCCTCGCCCCAGGCCGAGGCGGGGTCGGGCAGCGCATCGCCGGGTTCGAGCCATGGCAGTTGTTGCATGCCCGTAGATATACACGGCTTCGCACGGCTTTCACGCGCGCAGGGGAAAATGCCGGCTCCGAGGCTGGCACCCGACGATGGCAGCCGTTCGTTCCACGTTGTCCACCTCATCGCGTGCGGCGGTCCGAACGCCATATAGTGCAGTCTCGATCGCACCCAGATGCCAGCCAACCGCGCCGACCTGCGCGGCAGCCAAGAGGACCACGTTGACCACTGAATCCCATCCCACGCGCTTCGGCAGCGGCCACGCGGTCCGCCGCCTCGAAGACGAGAGCCTGCTGGCCGGCGCCGGCCGCTACACCGACGACGTCACGCTGCCGGGCCAGGCCCATCTCGTGTTCCTCCGCTCGCCTTATCCGCATGCGCGCATCGTGTCGATCGACACGGCCGCCGCCGCCGCGATGCCCGGCGTGCTGCGCGTGATCACCGGGGCCGAACTCGCCGCGGCCGGCGTGCAGCCGCTGCCGGGCGCCGCGGGCTTCAAGCGTGCCGACGGCAGCCCTTGCGCCAGCCCTCCGCGCCGGGCCATGGCGCATGAATTCGCCCGCTTCGTCGGCGAGGCCGTGGCGGCGGTGGTGGCCGAGTCGGTGCGCGAGGCGCGCGACGCGGCAGAAGCCGTGGTGGTCGACTACGAGCCGTTGCCGATGGTGGTCGACCTCGCCAGCGCCACCGCCGAAGGCGCACCGCTGCTGTGCGAGGAGGCGACCGGCAACATTGCCGCGGAAATGCGCCATGGCAGCAGCGATGCCGCCGCGGCCGCCTTCGCCGAGGCAGCCCACGTGGTCGGGCTCGATGTGGTCAACCAGCGCGTCGTCGCGCTCACCATCGAGCCGCGCTCGGTGCTCGCCGCACCCGACCCCGACACCGACACCGGCCGCCTCACCGTGCGCATGAGCACGCAGATGCCCTCGGGCGTGCGCGACACGATCTGCGGCGCCATCGGCCTTGCGAAGGAGAAGGTGCGCGTCGTGGTGGGCGACGTCGGTGGCGGCTTCGGCATGAAGACCGGCGCCTACCCCGAGGACGTCGCGGTCGCGTTCGCCGCGCTCCAGACCGGCCGCCCCGTGAAGTGGGTCGCCGACCGCAGCGAGGAATTTCTTTCGAGTGCGCACGGGCGCGACATCGAGGCCCGGGCCGAACTTGCGCTCGACGCCGAAGGTCGCATCCTCGCGCTGCGCATCCGGACGCTGGCCAACGTCGGCGCCTATGCCACCGGCACCGGCGTCGCGATCCAGCTCTTGATCGGGCCCTGGGTGCAGACCAGCGTCTACGACATCCAGACCATCGATTTCCACTTCAAGGCGGTGCTGACGAACACCGCCCCGACGGGCGCCTACCGCGGTGCAGGGCGCCCGGAGGCCATCTTCACGATCGAGCGGCTGATGGACGAGGCCGCGCGCCAGATCGGCATCGACCGCGTCGAACTGCGCCGGCGCAACTTCATCCGTCCCGAGCAGATGCCCTACAAGAACCCGATGGCGCAGGTCTACGACACCGGCAAGTTCGAGTCGGTGATGGACCAGGCGCTGACGCTCGCCGACTGGGGCGGCTTCGAGGCCCGGGCGGCCGAATCGGCGCGGCGCGGCAGGCACCGCGGCCTCGGCATCGCCACCTTTCTCGAATGGACCGGGGGCAACGTGTTCGAAGAGCGCGTCACCGTCTCGGTGCAGGCCGACGGCGTGATCGAGGTGTTCTCGGCCGTGAACGCCATGGGTCAGGGCATTGCGACCTCGCTGGCGCAGCTCGCGGTCGATGCCTTCGGCGTGCCGATCGAGAAGGTGCGCGTGGTGCTCGGCGACACCGACCGCGGCGACGGCTTCGGCAGCGCCGGCTCGCGCTCGCTCTTCACGGGCGGCTCGGCCGTTCGCATCGGCGCCGAACGCACCATCGATAAGGCGCGCGAACTGGCGGCGCAGGAATTCGAAGCCGCCGTCGACGACGTCACCTACAGCCGCGGCGCCTTCAGCGTGGCCGGCACCGACCTCACGCTCGACCTGTTCACGCTCGCGGGCCGGCAGCCCGGGCGCGAGATCTTCGTCGATTCCACCAGCAGCGTCGCCGGCCCGACCTGGCCCAACGGCTGCCACATCTGCGAAGTCGAGATCGATCCGCCCACCGGCGAGATCAGTGTCGTCGCCTACAGCTCGGTCAACGACGTCGGCCGCGTCATCAACCCGATGATCGTTCGCGGCCAGCTCGAAGGCGGCGCGGTGCAGGGCATTGGCCAGGCGCTGTACGAGCAGGTGGTGTACGACGAGGAAACGGGCCAGCCGCTCACCGGCAGCCTCATGGACTACGCCGCGCCGCGCGCGGACATCGTCGCCGGCATGTTCCAGATGGAGATGGACGAATCGACGCCCTGCGCGAACAACCCGCTCGGGGTGAAGGGCGTGGGCGAACTCGGCACCATCGGCGCCACGCCCGCCATCGTCAATGCCGTGGCCGACGCGTTCGCGCGCAACGGCTTCGCATCGAGTGCGCCGCGCCTGCACATGCCGCTGAGCCCTGCGCGCGTGTGGCAGGCCATGCACACGGTGGACTGACGCTCGCCTAAAACTCCTCGAGCGGCAGCCCGACGTAGTTCTCCGCCAGCGCGGTGGAGGCCGCTTGCGAATGCACCAGGTAGTCGAGCTCGGCTTCCTGGATCTTCTGGCCGAAGGCGCCGGTCTCGGGGAAGCGGTGCATCAGCGAGGTGAACCACCACGAGAAGCGCTCGGCCTTCCAGACGCGGCGCAGGCAGAGGTCGGAATACCGGTCGAGCGCCGAGGCGGAGTTATCGCCGTAGAAGATCTCGAAGGCGCGCGACAGATAGCCCACGTCGGCGGTCGCCAGGTTCAAGCCCTTGGCGCCGGTCGGCGGCACGATGTGCGCCGCATCGCCGGCCAGGAACAGCTTGCCGAAGCGCATCGGCTCGGCGACGAAACTGCGCAGCGGCGCGATGCTTTTCTCGAGCGAGGGGCCGGTCACCAGCCGCTCGCGCGCCTCGGGATCGAGCCGCGCACGCAGCTCGTTCCAGAACGCTTCGTCGCTCCAGTTCTCCACGCGCTCCTCGGTCGGCACCTGCACGTAGTAGCGCGAGCGCGTGGCGCTGCGCATGCTGCACAGCGCGAAGCCGCGCTCGGTGTTGGCGTAGATCAGTTCATGCGACACCGGCGGCACGTCGGCAAGCACGCCGAGCCAGCCGAAGGGATAGATCTTCTCGTAGGTCTGGATCGCGCCCGCCGGCACGCTCGCGCGGCTCACGCCGTGGTAGCCGTCGCAGCCCGCAATGAAGTCGCAGGCGATCTCATGCTGCTGGCCGTCTTTCTCGTAGCGCACGCGCGGCTGGTCGGTGTCGAAGCCGTGCAGGCTGACATTGGCCGCGCTGTACACGGTGGCCAGGCCCTCGGCCTCGCGGGCTGCCATCAGGTCGCGCGTGACCTCGGTCTGGCCGTACACCGTGACCTGCTTGCCGCCCGTGAGCCCGTGCATGTCGATGCGATGGCGTGCGCCCTTGAACAATAGCTCGATGCCTTCGTGCGGCAGCCCTTCGGCATGGGCGCGCGCGTCGACGCCGGCACGTGCCAGCAAGTCCATCGTGATCTGCTCGAGCACGCCGGCGCGGATGCGTCCGAGCACGTAGTCGCCGCTCTGGCGCTCGACGATGATGTTGTCGATGCCCGCCTTGAACAGCAACTGCCCGAGAAGCAGGCCTGCGGGGCCCGCGCCGATGATCGCGACCT
>CAMLCW010000384.1 GCA_946478645.1 uncultured Variovorax sp. | reverse complement strand
ACCATCATGGGCTCCGGCCTGCTCTCGTTCCCGTTGACCGACTTCGACAGCAACGGCGACTTCAACAAGAAGGGCTACGAGCAACGCCTCGAGTGGCTCGCACCTTACGGTGCCAGCGCGCTGTTCGCGGCCGGCGGCACGGGTGAGTTCTTCTCGCTGACCGGCAGCGAGTACCCCGGCATCATCAAGACCGCGGTCGACACCTGCCGCGGCGTGGTGCCGATCATCGCGGGCGCGGGCGGCCCGACGCGCTTCGCGATCGAATGCGCGCAGGCGGCCGAGAAGGCCGGCGCGCACGGCATCCTGCTGCTGCCGCACTACCTGACCGAAGCCGGCCAGGAAGGCTTGGCGGCGCACGTCGAGGCCGTGTGCAAGAGCGTGAAGTTCGGCGTGATCGTCTACAACCGCGCGAGCAGCCGCCTCAAGCCCGACACGCTCGCCGCGCTGGCCGAGCGCAACCCGAACCTCGTCGGCTTCAAGGACGGCGTGGGCGACATCGAGGCGATGGTCGCGATCTTCCAGAAGATGGGCGACCGCTTCGCCTACCTCGGCGGGCTGCCGACGGCCGAGGTCTATGCCGCGGCCTACAAGGCCATGGGCACGCCGGTGTATTCGTCGGCCGTGTTCAACTTCATTCCGAAGACTGCGATGGACTTCTATCACGCGGTCGCCAACGACGACATGGCCACGCAGCACCGCCTGCTGAAGAACTTCTTCATGCCCTACCTCGAGCTGCGCAACCGCGTGCCGGGCTATGCGGTGAGCATCGTCAAGGCCGGCGCCAAGATCGTCGGCCACGGCGCCGGCCCGGTGCGCGCGCCGCTCACCGACCTCAAGCCCGACGAGATGGAACAGCTCAAGGCGCTGATCGACGCGCTCGGCCCGCAGTAAGCGGCGCCGCAGCAGCCATCGCCCCGCAGCCGATCACCAGGAGACAACAGATGAACCGCAAGAAGATCGTTGCGGCGGGGCTCGCGCTGGCCGCGGCCGCGCTGCTGCCGCTGCAGGCCTCGGCGCAGGCCGACGCATGGCCGCAGCAAAAGCCCGTGACCATCGTCGTGCCGTTCCCTGCGGGCGGCTCGACCGACATGGTGGCGCGCGCGCTCGCGCTGCAATTGCAGGCCAAGGTCGGCGGCAGCTTCGTGGTCGAGAACCGCCCTGGCGCGACAGGCACCATCGGCACCGGCCAGGTCAAGCGCGCGGCGCCCGATGGCTACACGCTGCTGGTGTCCTCGCTCGGCGCCTACGTGGTCACGCCGCACCTGCAGAAGAGCGTGCCCTACGACGCCACGAAAGACTTCGACTACATCAGCGTGCCGGTGCAGGCCCCCAACGTGCTGGTCGCCAACGCGGCGCGCCCCGAGCGCAGCGTGGCCGAGGTGCTCGCGCTGCTGCGCAAGACGCCGGGCAAGGTCTCGTTCGCGAGTTCGGGCAACGGCTCCTCCGACCATCTCTCGGCCGAGCTGTTCTGGCAACAGACGAAAACCGAAGGCGTGCACGTGCCCTACAAGGGCGGTGCGCCGGCCATCAACGACCTGCTCGGCAACCAGGTCGACTTCTCGTTCCAGAACGTCAACGCCGTGCTGCCGCACATCCGCGCGGGCAAGCTGCGCGCGCTCGCGGTCACCGGCGACAAGCGCTCGCCAGTGCTGCCCGACGTGCCCACGCTCGCCGAAGCCGGTGTGGCCGGCGCCGAGGTCTATTCGTGGCAGGGCATGGCCGCGCCCAAGGGGCTGCCGCCGGCCGTCAGGAAGAAGCTCGCCGACGCGGTCGTCGCCGCAATGAACGACCCCGAGACGAAGAAGCGCATGCTCGACCAGGGCCTGGAGATCGTCGCCAGCACGCCCGAGGAATTCACCGCCTTCCAGGCGCGCGAGTGGACGCGCTGGAAGACGCTGATCGACACACGAAAAATCACAGCCGACTGAGGCAGCGAGGCAGAAAGAAGATGACCAGTTCCGAACGCGATTCCCGTGCCACGGCCAGCGGCACGCCCGTCGTGACCGCCATGCGCGTGGTGCCCGTGGCGGGCCACGACGGCATGCTCATGAACCTGAGCGGCGCGCACGGCCCGTTCTTCACGCGCAACCTGCTGATCCTGACCGACAGCGCGGGCCGCACCGGCGTGGGCGAAGTGCCCGGCGGCGAGAAGATCCGCCAGACGCTCGAAGACGCGCGACCGCTCGTCGTCGGCCAGCCGATCGGCAACCACAACGCGGTGCTCAACGCGATGCGCCGCGAGTTCGCCAACCGCGACAGCGGCGGGCGCGGCCAGCAGACCTTCGACCTGCGCATCACCATCCATGCGGTCACGGCCGTCGAGGCGGCGCTGCTCGACCTGCTGGGCCAGCACCTCGAGGTGCCCGTGGCCGCGCTGCTCGGCGAAGGCCAGCAGCGCGATGCGGTGCAGATGCTCGGCTACCTGTTCTACGTGGGCGACCGCAACAAGACCGACCTGCCGTACCGCAGCGAACCGGACGCCGACAACGACTGGTTCCGCCTGCGCCATGAAGAGGCCATGACGCCCGAGGCCATCGTCCGGCTGGCCGAGGCCACGCACGCGCGCTACGGCTTCACCGACTTCAAGCTCAAGGGCGGCGTGCTGCGCGGCGAGGAAGAGGTCGAGGCGATCCGCGCGCTGCACGAGCGCTTTCCGCAGGCGCGCGTCACGCTCGACCCCAACGGCGGCTGGCTGCTGGCCGACGCGGTGCGCCTGTGCCGCGACCTGCATGGCGTGATGGCCTATGCCGAAGACCCGTGCGGCGCCGAAGGCGTGTTCTCGGGCCGCGAGGTGATGGCCGAGTTCCGCCGCGCCACCGGCTTGCCGACGGCCACCAACATGGTCGCGACCGACTGGCGCGAGATGGTGCACAGCCTCTCGCTGCAATCGGTGGACATTCCGCTCGCCGATCCGCATTTCTGGACGATGCAGGGCTCGGTGCGCGTGGCGCAGCTGTGCCAGGCCTGGGGTCTGACCTGGGGCTCGCATTCGAACAACCACTTCGACGTGTCGCTCGCGATGTTCACGCACGTCGCGGCCGCGGCGCCGGGCAAGGTCACGGCGATCGATACGCACTGGATCTGGCAGGACGGCCAGCGCCTGACGCGCGACCCGCTCAAGATCGAAGGCGGTTTCGTCAAGGTGCCGACGCGCGGCGGCCTCGGCGTGGAGCTCGACATGGACGAGGTCGAGAAAGCGCACCAGCTCTACCTGAAGCACGGCCTCGGCGCGCGCAACGATGCGCAGGCGATGCAATACCTGATCCCCGGATGGACTTTCGACAACAAGCGTCCATGCATGGTCCGGTGAAGGCCCACCCCCGAAGCGGCTCACTTCGTGTAGCCGCCTCCCCCTCAAGGGGGCAATACCTGCGGCCTGGCAGAGCCAGTTCCGCGGTATTCCCGTAAATTGCAGTGCTCCTTCTCACCTTTATCCATCGACCAAGGAATCCGAGATGCAGAACCACGACAACCTGATCGGCGGCGAATGGCGCGCCGGCGCGAGCTACAGCCCCAACCTCAACCCGAGCAACCTGTCCGACGTGCTCGGCCACTACACGCAGGGCGACGCCACGCACGTCGAGGCGGCCGCGGCCGCCGCCACCGCCGCCTTCCCGGCCTGGGCCACGGGCGGCATCCAGGCACGCTCCGATGCGCTCGACAAGATCGGCAACGAGATCCTGGCGCGCAAGGAAGAGCTCGGCGAGCTGCTCGCGCGCGAAGAGGGCAAGACCCGCGCCGAAGGCATCGGCGAGGCCGCGCGCGCGGGCTACATCTTCAAGTTCTTCGCGGGCGAGTGCCTGCGCCTTTCGGGCGAGCTCGTGCCCTCGGTGCGGCCGAACATCGGCGTCGAGATCACGCGCGAGCCGGTCGGCGTGGTGGGTCTCATCACGCCCTGGAACTTTCCGATCGCCATTCCGGCTTGGAAGATCGCACCCGCGCTCGCGTTCGGCAACTGCGTGATCCTGAAGCCCGCCGACCTCGTGCCGGGCTGCGCCTGGGCCATCGCGGAAATCATCAGCCGCTCGGGCATTCCCGCGGGCGTGTTCAACCTCGTGATGGGCCGCGGCAGCGTGATCGGCAATGCGCTGGTCGACCATCCGGGCGTGCACGCAATCAGCTTCACGGGCTCGGTCGGCGTGGGGCGCAACATCGCGGTGCAGTGCGCCACGAACGGCAAGAAGGTGCAGCTCGAGATGGGCGGCAAGAACCCGCAGGTGGTGCTCGACGACGCCGACCTTGCGCAGGCCGTGGAGCTCAGCGTGCAGAGCGCCTTCTATTCCACCGGCCAGCGCTGCACCGCGTCGAGCCGGCTGATCGTGACCGAGGGCATCTATCCGAAGTTCATCGAGGCGATGAAGGCGCGCATGGCGAAGATCAAGGTCGGCGACGCGCTCGCGCAGGGCACCGACATCGGCCCGGTGTCGTCGAAGTCGCAGCTCGACCAGGACATGGAATACATCGCGATCGGCAAGGGCGAGGGCGCCACGCTCGCGGCCGGCGGCGAGCTGCTGAAGCTGGAGACCGACGGCTACTACATGTCGCCCGCGCTCTTCAGCGAGTCGGCCGCGGCGATGCGCATCAACCGCGAAGAGATCTTCGGCCCGGTCGCGAGCGTGATCCGCGTGAAGAACTACGAAGAAGCGCTGGCCACGGCCAACGACACCGAGTTCGGCCTCTCGGCCGGCATCGCGACCACCTCGCTCAAGCACGCCACGCACTTCAAGCGCCACAGCCAGGCCGGCATGGTGATGGTGAACCTGCCGACCGCGGGCGTGGACTACCACGTGCCGTTCGGCGGCCGCAAGGGCTCGAGCTACGGGCC
>CAMLCW010000383.1 GCA_946478645.1 uncultured Variovorax sp. | reverse complement strand
GCATCGCTGTCGACCGACTCGTTCATCTCGGCCGCGTCGTTCCAGGAAACGACGCGCGTGCTGACCGAGGCCGCGATCATGGGCAAGCGCGACGAGCTGCGCGGCCTGAAGGAAAACGTCATCGTCGGCCGCCTGATCCCCGCGGGCACCGGCCTGGCTTACCACCAGGCGCGCAAGGCCAAGGACGAGATGGACGAGGCCGAGCGCCGCGCCATCGCCGAGTCCGAAGCCGCCGAACTGGCGGGTTCGACCAGCGACGAGTCCACCACGGCCGATGCCAGCGAAGGCGCCGCGTCCGAATAACGCGTTAGCATCGCCGGCATGACCGGTATCCGACGCCCCCCGACCGATCCGGCCGGGGGGCGTTTTTATTTGTTGAGCACCTTGCCTGTTGTTGCCGTGATGAAGCGTCTTTGCCCTCGATGAGCCTGCTGCCTGAATCCTTCACCGCCTGGGTCGTGCTCGCCGTGCTGCTGTTCTGGTTCGTGGGCGCCTACAACCGGCTCGTGCGCCAGCGCTCGGCCGTGCTGCAGGCCTATGCCACGCTGGATGCGGCGCTGCGCAGGCAGCTCGACTTCGTCCAGGCCCGCATCACCGAAGGCGCGCACGAGAGCGCGCCGCCATCGGGCCTTCCTTCCTCTTCCTCTTCTTCGCCTTCGCCATCCGCTTCGGCGCCGCCGGCCTTTTCGGCCGCCGTGGCGCCGCTGCAGGCCGCGACCACCCAGCTCGCCACGCTGCTCGGCGCGACCCGCGTGCGTCCGCTCGATCCCGGCAGCATGGCGGCACTGGGCACCGCGCTGCAGGTGCTGATCGGCGCCTGGCAGCGCCAGTATCCGGACGCCGTGACCGTGTTCGATGCCGATGGCACGCTCTCGCGGCCCGTGCCGCTGTTGCCGGCCGGCGGTGCGGGCGCGGGTTCGGGCGCGGTTTTGGCCGTGGAGCCGATGGCCTGGCCCGAGCCGTCGGCCGCGGCCGAGATCGCGCGCGGCCAGTTCAATCTGGCGGTGGCACAGTACAACGCGGCGATCATGCAGTTCCCGGCCGTGCTGGTGGCCTGGATGGTGCGCCTGCGACCGGCCGCGCCGCTGCTCTGACGCCGCCGCCGTCGCCGCACCGCGTGGAACTCCGTATCCTTTTCTTCTTCTATTGATTCGCGGGGCGCAGCGCTGCCAGCGCCGTGTGCCCGCCCGTTACGATCGCTCCCAACTTGGCCGACCTCTCTTCCGACCCTTCAGCCGATGCGCCCCCGCCGGGGCAGCAGCCACCGCTGTGGCGCCAGCTGCAACTGACCGCGGCCGCGCTCGCGTCGATCCGCGCCGGCAGCTCGGGCTCCGTCGCGTTCGAGTCCGTGGAGCCGGCCCTGCGCCCTGGGGTGCAGGCGCTCGGGTTCCAGGTGCTGCGCTGGCTCGGCCGCGCCGAGGCGCTGCGCCGCCACCTGGCCAAGCGCACACCGCCGCCGCTGCCCGACGCACTGCTGTGTACCGCGCTGGCGCTGGCCTGGGATGCGCAGCATTCGCCGTACGAACCCTTCACCCTCGTCGACCAGGCCGTGGAGGCCGCCAAGCGCAACCCCGCCACGCGCGCGCAGGCGAGCTTCATCAATGCCTGCTTGCGGCGCTTCCTGCGCGAGCGCGACGAGCTCGTCGCCGCCACCGACCACGAGCCCGTGGCGCACTGGAACCATCCACGCTGGTGGATCGAGCGGCTCAAGCGCGACCATCCGCGCGAGTGGCAGCGCGTGCTCGCGGCCGACAACGCGCAGCCCCCGATGACCTTGCGGGTCAACCTGCTGAAGACCAGCGTGGCCGCGTACCGGCTGGCGCTGGAGGCGGCCGGCCTGTCGGCCGTGCCGGTCGGTGCCGCGGGCCTGCAGCTCGCGCGCGCCCGGCCCGTGCACCAGCTGCCGGGCTTTGCCGACGGCGAATGCTCGGTGCAGGACGCGGCCGCCCAGCTGGCCGCGCCGCTGCTGCTCGAAGGCATGCTGGCGCGCGCCGGCGCTTCGGATGCAGCCGCGCCGCTGCGCGTGCTCGACGCCTGCGCCGCGCCCGGTGGCAAGACCGCACACCTGCTCGAGCTGGCCGGCCCCGACGCCGTCGAGGTCACCGCGCTCGAGGTCGATGCGGTGCGCGCGCGACGCATCGACGACACCCTCGGCCGGCTCGGGCTCTCCGCCAAGGTCGTCGTCGCCGACGCCGCGCGGCCCGAGACCTGGTGGGACGGCAAGCCCTTCGACGCGATCCTGCTCGACGCGCCCTGTACCGCCTCGGGCATCGTGCGGCGCCATCCCGACGTGCGCTGGCTGCGCCGCGAGAGCGACACCGCGCAGCTCGCCGTGCAGCAAGCGGCCTTGCTGGCCGCGCTCTGGCCCCTCGTGCGGCCCGGCGGCCGGCTGCTCTATTGCACCTGCTCGGTCTTCAGGGAAGAGGGCTCGCAACAAATCGATGCGTTCCTTGCGCACAACACCGACGCCCGATTGGCGGCTTCACCCGGCCATTTGCTTCCCCAAAGCGAGGCGATTGCCCGCGCCGTCCCGGACAATCCCTCAGGTGACCACGACGGCTTCTTCTACGCCCTGCTTGAAAAACAACGCCCGCGCTGAAGTCCGCGGCAGGCGGCGCGCGCTCGCGCCCGTGGCCGCGCTGTTCCTGGCCTGGATGCTGCTGGTGCTGCCGGGCTGGCTGCCGCTCGGCGCTGCCGCACAGGGGCGCACCGCCCCGGCGGTCACGCAGATGCGGCTCGAGGCGGCCGACGACGGCGTCTACCTGACCGCCTCGGTGCAGTTCGAACTGCCCGCGCTGGTCGAGGAGGTGCTCGACAAGGGCATCGCGATCTACTTCGTCGCCGAGGCCGAGGTCTTCCAGGAGCGCTGGTACTGGACCGACCGCAAGGTCGCCCAGGTCACGCGCCACATGCGGCTCGCCTACCAGCCGCTCACGCGCCGCTGGCGGCTCAATGTGTCGCCCGTGCCGATCAACGGGACCGCGGGCTTCGGCGTCTCGCTGAACCAGAATTTCGACAGCCTCGCCGACGCCATGGAGGCGGTCAAGCGCATCGGCCGCCTGCGGCTCGGTGACGCCGCCGAGATCGGCGACGACGCGGCGCACCAGGTGATGTTCCGCTTCCGGCTCGACACCTCGCAGCTGCCGCGCCCGTTCCAGATCGGCGTGGTCGGCCAGGCCGACTGGAACATCGTGGCCGAGCGCAGCGCCCGGCTGCCGGTGGAGAAGCCGCGGTGAGCATCGGCAAGCCGCGCAGCGCCGCAGCGGACACGCCCGCCGCGCGCCGCTCGCGCGCCATCCGCTGGGCCGTCGGCGTCGGCGCCGCGCTCGTCACCGCCATCGGGCTGGTGCTGATCTTCCTGCTCGCGCAGGCCACCAACAACCGTGCGCTCTACGAGCGCTACTACGTGCGCCTGTTCGGCATCAACGTCGTCGTCGCGGTGCTGCTGGTGCTGGTGATCGGATGGGTCGCGTTCCGCCTGCTGCGGCGGCTGCGGCAGGGCAAGTTCGGCAGCCGGCTGCTCATCAAGCTCGCGGCCATCTTCGCACTCGTCGGCGTGGTGCCGGGCGCGCTGGTCTACGTCGTGTCCTACCAGTTCGTCGCGCGCTCGATCGAGAGCTGGTTCGACGTCAAGGTCGAAGGCGCGCTCGATGCCGGCCTCAACCTCGGTCGCGCTACGCTCGATTCGCTGTCGGACGACCTCGCGGCCAAGGCCCGCGTGGCGAGCGCGCAACTGGTGCAGGTGCCCGATGCCAGCGCCGGCCTTGCGCTCGAGCGCATCCGCGACCAGCTCCAGGCCAGCGACGTCGCGCTCTGGACCCAGACCGGCCAGCTCGTGGCCAGCGCCGGCACCTCGCGCTTTCAGCTCAGCCCCGAGCGGCCGACCATCCAGCAGCTGCGGCAGGTGCGCGCCGACCGTGTCGTCGCCCACATCGAAGGGCTCGACGAAACCGCCGCGCCCGGTGCCAACCTGCCGCCGCCCAGCGTGCGTGCGCTCGCGATGGTGCAGCGCCCGGGCTTCGACTTCGACACCGCACCGCGCTTCCTGCAGATCACGCAGCCGCTGCCGTCGGCCGTGGTCGCCAATGCGCTCGCGGTGCAGGAGGCCAACCGCGAATACCAGGAGCGTGCGCTCGCGCGCGAGGGCCTGCGGCGGATGTACATCGGCACCCTCACGCTGAGCCTCTTCCTCGCGGTGTTCGGCGCCGTGCTGCTCGCGGTGCTGTTCGGCAACCAGCTCGCGCGGCCGCTGCTCGTGCTGGCGGACGGCGTGCGGCAGGTGGCCGCCGGCGACCTGCGCCCGACCGCCGTGCTGCAGGGCAAGGACGAGCTCGGCGGCCTGACGCGCTCGTTCGCCGTCATGACCCAGCAACTCGCCGACGCGCGCGGCGCCGTCGAGAAGACCATGGGCCAGCTCGATGCCGCGCGCGCCAACCTGCAGACCATCCTCGACAACCTGACCTCGGGCGTCATCGTGCTCGACGCCAGCGGCACCATCCTGTCGACCAACCCCGGCGCCACGCGCGTGCTGCGGGCGCCGCTGGCCGCGTACGAGGGCATGCCGCTGGCCGAGGTGCCCGGGCTGGCCGAGTTCGGCCAGAGCGTGCAGCAGCAGTTCGACGAGTTCCAGGTCGAGCGCCTCCAGCACGGGCTCGACCACTGGCAGCATGCCTTCGAGCTGCATGCCTCCGGCAACGACCTGCCGCAGCAGCGCGACAGTGCCATCAACCTCGTCGCGCGCGGTGCCGAGCTGCCGGGCGCCGCGCGGCTGCTGGTCTTCGACGACATCTCCGAGATCGTCTCGGCCCAGCGCGCGCAGGCCTGGGGCGAGG
>CAMLCW010000382.1 GCA_946478645.1 uncultured Variovorax sp. | reverse complement strand
GGTTGCCCCGTAGCGCAGCGAAGGGGTCGCAGACAGCGGGGTCGCCTTTTCTTTGGCTACTTTCTTTTGGCGAAGCAAAAGAAAGTAGCTCGCCCGCCGGGGCGAAACCCGGCCCCGGAACCCAAAAAGAAACAATCCCCTCGCGAAGGCCACACACACCAATGAGCCTCCTAAAGGTCAGCAACCTAGGCAAGTCCTTCGGCGGCGTCAAAGCCGTCGACGGCATCACCTTCGATCTCGCCGCGGGCGAACTGCTCGCGCTCATCGGTCCCAACGGCGCGGGCAAGTCCACCACCTTCAACATGGTCAACGGCCAGCTCAAGGCCGACCAGGGCTCGATCACCCTCGACGGCCAGGAGCTCGTCGGCCGCAGGCCGCGCGAGATCTGGCGCATGGGCGTGGGCCGCACCTTCCAGATCGCCGAGACCTTCGCTTCGCTGACCGTGGTCGAGAACGTGCAGATGGCGCTGCTCTCGCACGACGGCAAGCTGTTCTCGATGTGGCGCCGCGCGGCCGAGCACCGCCGCGATGATGCGTTGGCGCTGCTCGACCAGGTCGGCATGAAGGCGCAGGCGGATCGGCCGTGCAGCGTGCTCGCGTATGGCGACGTGAAGCGCGTCGAGCTCGCGATCGCGATGGCCAATTCGCCCAAGCTGCTGCTCATGGACGAGCCCACGGCCGGCATGGCGCCGAAGGAACGCAATTCGCTGATGGCGCTGACCAAGCAGCTCGTGATCGACCGCGGCATGGCGGTGCTCTTCACCGAGCACAGCATGGACGTGGTGTTCGCGTATGCCGACCGCATGATCGTGCTCGCGCGCGGCCGCCTCATCGCGCAGGGCAAGCCGCTCGAGATTCGCGACCATCCCAAGGTGCAGGAGGTGTACTTCGGCAGCGGCAAGACCTTCGAGAAGAAAAAGGTGGTGGCATGAAGACGAACACGAACACGAACACGAAGATCGGACGCAGAGGACGCGAAGGTTTCGCAGAAGACGCAAAAAAGAGAAATCAAGAAGAGTTTTCTTGCCTTCTTTTGCGACCTTTGCGGAACCTTTGCGTCCTCTGCGTCCGGCTGTCCGCTCCCGCTCCCCTCCCTGCACGATGACCACCCAAGAGCCACTCCTTCAAGCCAAGGCCCTCTGCGCCTGGTACGGCGCCGCCCAGATCCTCTACGACGTCGACCTCGAGGTGCGGCGCGGCGAAGTGGTCGCGCTCATGGGTCGCAACGGCGCGGGCAAGTCGACCACGCTCAAGGCGCTGATCGGCATGCTGTCGAAGCGCCGCGGCGCGGTGCGCTTTCTCGGCCACGACATCTCGAAGAGCGAGCCGCACCATGCGGCGCGCCTCGGCCTGGGCTTCGTGCCCGAGGACCGGCGCGTGTTCACCGACCTCACGGTGATGGAGAACCTCGAGGTCGGCAAGCAGCCGGCGCGCCAGTGGGCCGACGGCAGCGAGGCGCCGCTGTGGACGCCCGAGCGGCTGTTCCAGCTGTTCCCCAACCTCGGCGAGATGCCGAACCGCCCGGGCGGGCGCATGAGCGGCGGCGAGCAGCAGATGCTGACGGTGGCGCGCACGCTCATGGGCAACCCGTACCTGGTGCTGCTCGACGAACCCTCCGAGGGCGTCGCGCCGGTGATCGTCGAGCAGATGGCGAACATGATCCTCGAACTGAAGGCGCAGGGCGTGAGCATCCTGCTGTCAGAGCAGAACATGCACTTCGCCGAGCTGGTCTCCGACCGTGCCTATGTGCTCGAGAAGGGCCAGATCCGCTACCACGCCACGATGGCCGAGCTCGCGGCCAACGAGGACGTGCGGCGCGCCTACCTGAGCGTCTAGGAAGGAAGAATTCGAACATGCCGCTGCAGCTGCAGGTCAACGGCCGCGCGCACACGCTCGACGGCGTGCCGCGCGAGGCCACGCTGCTGCACCTGCTGCGCAACGACCTCGGGCTCAACGGGCCCAAGTACGGCTGCGGGCTCGGGCAGTGCGGTGCGTGCACGGTGCATGTGGACGGGGTGGCGGCGCGCGCGTGCGTGATACCGGCGCACGGCGTGGCGGGCCGCGCGGTCACCACGCTCGAAGGACTTGGCACGCAAGCGAACTGGCATCCCGTGCAGGCCGCGTTCGAAGCGGCGCAGGCCGCGCAGTGCGGCTATTGCCTCAACGGCATGGTGATGCAGGCCGCCGCGCTGCTCGCGCGTGATCCGCATGCAAGCGAGGCGCGCATTCGCAGCGAACTCTCGGGCAACCTCTGCCGCTGCGGCACGCACATTGAGATCCTCGATGCGGTGCATCGTGCGGCGGTGCGGATGCGCGCGGAGGTCAGCCGATGAGCCGTTCGTCTTCTTCCCTCTCCCTCTGGGAGAGGGAGCAAGACCGATGACGCGCCGCGCCGACCTGCCGCGCACGCGCGCGGAATTCCTCTCGGCCGACGGCGTGTTGCTCGTGGTGCGCGAGACGCCGCCCGCGCCGCCGCCCGCGAAGGGCCAGCCGGCCGCCATCGCGGGCAACCCGGCCGAGGGCGACGAGATCCTGCTCGCGGTGTGGGACGACGGCAGCGCCTCGGCGCTCAATGGCCACGTCGACCTGGGCACCGGCATCCAGACCGCGCTGGGCCAGATCGTGGCCGAAGAGCTCGAACTCGGCATGCCCTGCGTGCGCGTGATGCTCGGCGACACCGCGCGCGCGCCGAACCAGGGCGCCACGATCGCGAGCGCCTCGATCCAGATCCACGCGCAGCCGCTGCGCCTCGCGGCCGCACAGGCGCGCGCATGGCTGCGTGCGCGCGCGGCCGAGCGGCTCGGCGTGGCGGTGGAGGCGCTCGAGCTGCGCAACGGCGTGGCGCGCGTGGCCGCCGAGCCGGCGCGGCGCGCGAGCTACGCGGCGTTGGTGGCCGGCCAGCGCACGGTGCTGCGGCTCGATCCGAAGGCCGAGCCCAAGGACCCGGCCGACTACCGCATCGTCGGCACCCGGCAGGCGCGCGTCGACATACCGGCCAAGCTCGCGGGCGAACAGGTCTTTGTGCACGACATGCGCGTGCCCGGCATGCTGCACGGCCGCGTGGTGCGCCCGCCCTACGCTGGCGCGGACCACGGCGACTTCATCGGCAACACGCTCGAGTCGGTCGACGAGGCGTCGATCGCGCACATCCCGGGCATCCGCGCGGTCGTCGTGGTCCGCGATTTCGTCGGCATCGTCGCCGAGCGCGAGGAACATGCCGAGCAGGCGCTGCGCGAACTGCGCGTGCGCTGGAAGCCCTGGCCCGGCATGCCCGACCTCTCCGACGTGGCGCAGGCGCTGCGCGACAACCCATCGACCCAGCGCCTGCTGGTCGACGAGGGCGACGTCGACGGCGCCCTCGCCCGCGCCGCGCAGCCGATGCCGCGCACCTACGTCTGGCCCTACCAGATGCATGCGTCGATCGGCCCCTCGTGCGCGCTGGCCGAGTGGCAGCCCGAAGACGGCAGCGGCATGCAGCTGCGCTGCTGGGCCGGCACGCAGAACCCGCACGTACTGCGCGCCGACCTGGCAAAACTCATGGGCGTGCAGGACCTGCAGGTCGACGTGGTCCGCATGGAGGCGGCCGGCTGCTACGGCCGCAATGGCGCCGACGACGTGGCCGCCGACGCCGCGCTGCTCGCGCGCGCCGTGGGCGCGCCGGTGCGCGTGCAGCTCACGCGCGAGCAGGAGCACGCCTGGGAGCCCAAGGGCGCCGCGCAACTGATGGAGATCGATGGCGGGCTGCTGGCCGACGGCCGCGTCGCGGCCTACGACTTCGCCACCTCGTACCCGTCGAATGGCGCACCCACGCTCGCGCTGCTGCTCACGCGCACCATCGAGCCCGTGGCGCAGGCCTTCGAGATGGGCGACCGCACCGCACGGCCGCCCTATGCCTTCGACAACCTGCGCGTGAAGGTCAACGACATGGCGCCGATCGTGCGCGCCTCGTGGCTGCGCGGCGTGTCGGCGCTGCCGAGTTCGTTCGCGCACGAGTCGTACATCGACGAGCTCGCGACCGCCGCGGGCGTCGACCCGGTGCAGTTCCGGCTGCGCCACCTGAACGATCCGCGTGCCGCCGAACTGGTGCAGGCCACCGCGCAGAAGGCCGGCTGGCGCATGCGCGCCGGACCGCAGGAGAACGCCGACGGCGGGCTCGGCGCGGGCGGCGACGTCCTTTTCGGCCAGGGGTTCGCGTACGCGCGCTACGTGCACAGCAAGTGGCCGGGCTTCGGTGCCGCATGGTCGGCCTGGGTGGCCGACGTCGAGGTCAACCGCAAGACCGGCGAAGTGCATGTGCGCCGCGTGGTCGTGGGGCACGATGCGGGCCTGCTGGTCAATCCGGCGGGTGTCGAGCACCAGGTGCACGGCAACGTGATCCAGACCACGAGCCGCGCGCTCAAGGAAGAGGTGCAGTTCGCGCCGCAGTCGCCCGCCGTGCGCGAGGGCGGCGCTCAGTTGCCGGGCGTCTTGCCTTCGGGCGTGGTCGCGAGCCGCGAGTGGGGCGGCTATCCGATCATCAGCTTCCGCGACGTGCCGGTGGTCGAAGTCATGCACATGGCGCGGCCCGGCGAGCCTTCGCTGGGCGCGGGCGAGTCGTCGTCGGTGCCGGGCACGGCGGCGATCGCGAATGCGATCTTCGATGCGACGGGGGTGCGGTTCAGGGCGCCGCCGTTCACGCCCGAGAAGGTGCTGGCCGAACTGAACCGGGCGTCTCTCCCTCCCCCTCCGGGGGAGGGCGGGGGTGGGGGCGAGCGGCGTGTCGGTGGTGACGCCGTCGTGGGGGGGGGGGGGCCGCCACCCCCCCCCGGGGGGGGCGGGAAACCCCCGCCCCCCCGCCCCCGCGC
>CAMLCW010000381.1 GCA_946478645.1 uncultured Variovorax sp. | reverse complement strand
CGTTCCAGCCGGTGTCCCAATAGAGGCTCGCGTGGCCGGTGGTGACCTTGTAGTCGCGCAGGCCGAAGTCTTGCTCGAAGTCGCGCTGCCGCACGCGGTTGATGTCGACGCCAAAGGCAATGGGCGAGCGCGCCGGCCGATACAGCCACTCGGCGCCGATGCCCGCGAACATCGATTCGAGCAGGCCGCCATAAACGCTGTAGTAGTGGTTGGTCGACCACTGGCCCACGTGCGTGAGCTGCAGCGACGGAATGGTGAACCGCCGCGAGGTCACGTACTCGCGCTGGAAGGTGCGCACGCGCGGCAGCTCGCTGGGCGCGGTGTAGGTGAACTTGTCGTAGTTGTCGGCCAACCGCAGGTTGACGGCGCCGCTGAGCCAGGTGCGCGGCGTGAAGCGGTATTCGGCGGTGGCCTGCACGCCCAACTGGTAGAGGATGAACGCGTCGGGGCCGCCGATGATCTGCCCGTAGCTCGGCGCAATGCCGAAGCTGAACTTGTCGCGCTTCTTTTCCCATGGCCCCAGGGTGGGCGCGGCTGGCGCGTTGCCGTTGGCCGCGCTGCGGTCGGCGGGCGGGAGCGGCGCCGACAGCTCGGGCGTGGCGGCAATCTGCGGCCTTTCCCCGCGGCGTGGTAGCGCGGGTTCGTAGTCGCGCGTCGACACGGTGCGGGCCTCGTGCGGCGGCAGCGCCTTGATGCGCTTGGCCACCCATTCGGTGCGATCGATCACTTGCGCATGCACCGCAAGCCCGCGCTCCGAGTAATGGAAGACGAAGCTCTTGAAGGCGTCCGGCGCGTCGTGGTGCAGCACCGCAATGGCCTTCTCGGTGCGGGCGGTCCGATAGACGGTGTTGCTGTCGGTCACCCACACATGCAGCACGTCGTATTTGGGCGCGATGCGCTCGACGGTCCATTCGGTCTGGGCCTCGATCTCGGCTGCGGTGGCGGCCCAGCCCGGCGAGCGCTCGGCGGCCTCCGGCCTGAAGCTCGGCAGCGGGCGGTCGAGCGCCTTGGGGGCCTGGGCGTTGGCCATGTTCCCCGCCAGCGTGATGCCGACCATGAACTTGTCGCCGCGCTCGAAGCCGGTCGACAGCGTGATCGTCGGCGAGACGCGGTACGTCAGGCCGATGTTGAAGGGCGAGCGCTGGCGCTGGTTGTTGGCCTGCGGCTCGTTCTGGTAGTTGTTGCCGTCGTATTCGAGCTTGAGCGTGAGCGGGTCCCACGGGGTGCGCCACTGCACGCCGCCGAACAGCGCGGCCGGTCCGCGGAAGAAAGAGCCGAACCGGCCCGTGTTGTCGCGCGAGTTGCTGCGCGTGTCGAATCGGTTGCCGAGCAGCTTGAACGGGTTGCTGATGTTGCCGCTCGCGCCCAGGTAGCCCCAGCCGATGCCCAGGTTGAAATCGAAGTCGTTCCAGCGCTTGCTGGCGACCAGGTACTCGCCCGAGAAGAGGCCCGTGCCGCCGATGTCTCGAAAGCCCAGTGCCACTTCGGGCATGCGAGCGCTTTCCTTCAGCAGCCGCAGCTTGATGTCGATGCTCTTGTCCTTGTTCGACTGGCCGGTGTTGCTGGCCTCGTACGCGCGGTTCGAAATGGAGGTGTAGCGAAAACCCGCCTCCATCCAGTCGAACGGCTGGAGCATGAAATTCAGCCGTGTGTAGGGCCAGATCGACGTGAGCGACATGCGGCCGTCGCCGGCCATTCCCATGCGCGCCGAGGGTGTCTGCAGCAGGCCGATCTCGCCCCAGTCGTTGCCGCTGAGGTCGAGAGGGCGCGGCTGCGCGGCGACGGTGTCGGGCAGGGTGGCGCTCGACGTGGGGACGGCGTACGTGGGCGCGGCGGCTGCAGTGGCGGCCTTCGCCGCCATCGGGGTTGCCGCATTCGCATCGGTCGATTGCTGCGGCGACGGCCCCTGGACCGCCAGGAACTTGATCATGCCTTCCGACAGCGCTGCGAGCGCGGGCAGGCGGCGCGGCGGCGCCCAGATCCAGGCGCCGGGCGCGGGCTCGTCGGTGGGCTCGGCGTTCCAGGCGGCAATGCCGGCGCGCGTGGTGCGGCCGTCGGGCTGGGCGATCCAGGCCCAGTCGGCGCCGCCTTCGGGTGCGCAGCCGGCCAGGTAGTCGAGCACCGTGCGGCCTGCTTCGTGCCGCACGCGGCAGAAGCTGCCGTCGGGCTGCACCACCGTCACCCAGTGCAGGGCAGGTGGGGGTGCCACGAGCCGCTGGCCTTCGCCGAGCACGGGGTCGTGTTCGGGGTTGGCCTGCAGCCAGCGCGCATCGACGATGCCGAGCGCCACGCGGCCGGTGGCGGGCAGGCTGTTCAGCATGGCCAGCAGCCGCTCGCGCGCGGGCCGCTCATCGGGCGACGCCGACCGCACGGCCGCTTCGACGCTGACCAGCAGCGTTTCCTTCAGCAGTTGCTGCGCGAGCAGCTCTTGCGGTACCTGCCAGGCCAGGCCGGGGTTCGACACCTGCTCGGGCTGGCGCAGCAGCCAGTCGCTGAGCCGCTCGCCCGGGCGCACCAGCCCGGCGCTCGCAGCCATGCGATCGTTGGTGGCGGCGTGGGCTGAATGAACCGTCAACACGATCGCTGTGGCCAGCAGGCTGAGGCGGAACGGGAGGTTGAGCTTGCCGAGCAGTGCCGAACTCATGAACCAGCGCTTGTCGAGGCAATGTTGGCCGGGGCAGGCGGGTTCCATCGCTCGAAGCTCAGGCACAGGTCGCGGGAGAGGCACTGTTCCGAATACACCACCTCGAGCCGGTCGCCCACCGGCGCAAGGCCGAAGCGGGCTGGCGGCAGCGAGGCCGAGCCCGGGTGCGTGCTGCTGCGTTCCTCGAACCAGCGCAGCGACGCCGCGGGCCGGCCCGCGAGCATCGTGTCGCCGGGAGGATCGATCGGGCGCTGCTCGACCTCGTCGCGGATGCCCGCGCGATAGCCGGGCATGAGGTCGCGCTCGCGCTCGAACCGCAGCGCCGGCTGTCCGCCCTTGGCGGCCCGGGTCCACTCGGGCACATTCGAAAGGCGCACTGCGCGCCAGTCGGTCGTGAGCCCGGCCGTGGAAACGATGCGTCCGTGGCGCAGGCGCACTGCTTCGCCCGAGGCGCTGTACCAGACCTCGGTGGGACCATCAGGGTGTGGGTCGACGTATCCGAGCACGAGAAAAACGGTGCGGCCTTCGAAGGAGGCGCGGAGATAGCTGAATTCCGGGCGGAATACCGGGGAGTCCGAAGGCGAGGCGCTATAGAGATGCCGGGCGGTGGCAAGCATTGCCGAAGAGCCCGAGGAGCATCCGCCCAAAAAAAAGGATGATGCGAGAACGCAACATCCTAGTTTTCGGACCGCGCCAGTGGTGCGTCGGACTCTCGCAAAGAACCCCCCCTTGCGGAGGGTTCCGGCCATTACCTGGTGCCGGTGGTACCGGTCGTGCCGCCCGGGCCGCCAGGCTGGGGAATGTAGAAGCCGCCGCCACCGCCGCCACCGCCACCAGCGGTTGCTGCAACGACCACGGCGGACACGGCGCCGATGCCGATCATTTGTTCACGCGTCAGGGCACCACCCGAAGCTGCCTGGCGGGCTTCGGATGCATTGGCCGGCTGGGCTGCTTGTGCAGGCTGGGCTGCTTGCGCAGGCTGCTGGGCCAGAGCGGGTGCGGAAGCCAGGGCTGCAAAGGCCATTGCGGCGATCAGGTGAGTGTGCTTCATGGTTTCCCTGTTCAGATGAAACTTGAGGTGGATCGGGGTGCGAATCGCGTTACTTGCACTGATGCATTGTTACGAGTCGCTGAGCGGATGGTACCACTTTCAGAGGGGCGGAAGCTACCCGGGACCGCCCCGAAAGTGTGGATGAAGACCGCTTTTCGCTCGGAATGCCACTTTTGTTGCAAATGGTTTCCTAAATGCCTAGTAGGCGGCGCGCGACGCCGCTTCGGCAGGCGCCGCCGTGCCCTTGAAATCGCCCGCCAGCCGGCGCGCGGCGCCCGCGAACAGCAGCAGGTCGACCCCGACCGCAACGAAGGTGCAGCCGAGTTCGAGATAGCGCCGTGCAAGCTTCGGGTCGGAGGTCAACGTGCCTGCCGCCTTGCCCGAGGCGACGATGGTGCGCATCGCTGCCTCGATCGCGGCCTGGACCTCCGGATGCCCAGGCCGGCCCCGGCAACCCATCGACGCCGCCAGGTCGGCCGGGCCGATGAAGACGCCGTCGACGCCGTCCACGGCGCAGATTTCGCCGAGGTTCGACAGCGCCGTGACGGTTTCGGCCTGCACCAGCAGGCAGACCTCGTCGTCGGCGACGTCGAGGTAGTCGGTGCGCGCGCTCCACTGCGACGCCCGGCCCACGGCGCTGCCGACGCCTCGGATGCCCAGCGGCGGATAGCGCGTGGCCGCGACCAGCACGCGGGCCTGCTCGGCGGTGTCGACCATCGGCACCAGGAGGTTCTTCGCGCCGATGTCGAGCAACTGCTTGATCAGCGCGGTCTCGCCCTGAACGGCGCGCACCACGGGTGCGGCCGGGTGGGGCGCGACCGCCTGCAGCGTGGCGAGGGTGGAGCGCAGGTCGTTGGGCGCGTGCTCGCCGTCGACCAGCAGCCAGTCGAAGCCCGCGGTGGCGCTGACCTCCGCCAGGTACGGATCGGCCATCGACAGCCAGAGGCCGACCTGCGGCTTTTTGGCGGCCAGCGCAGACTTGAAGTTGTTGTGGGCAGGCATGCGGCGTGGTCCTTTGGTTGGGTGATGTTTGTCAGTCCAGCTGGCCCTGGCAGACGTATTTGGTATGCAGGTAGTCGTCGAGCCCATGGACCGAGCCTTCGCGGCCGTAGCCCGAATCCTTCACGCCGCCGAAGGGCGCCGCCTCGGCGGCCAGCGCGCCCTCGTTGATACCGACGATGCCGGCCTCGAGCGCATCGGCCACGCGCCAGATGCGGCGCAC
>CAMLCW010000380.1 GCA_946478645.1 uncultured Variovorax sp. | reverse complement strand
ATCCTGCAGAAGATCCGCGACGCCGAGCGCGAGATGCTGCTCAACGACTTCATGTCGCGCGGCGACAAGATCTTCGTGGGCACCGTCAAGCGCCTCGACAAGGGCGACATCATCGTGGAGGCCGGCCGCGTCGAAGGGCGCCTGCGCCGCAGCGAGATGATCGCCAAGGAGAACCTGCGCAACGGCGACCGCGTGCGCGCCATGATCATGGAGGTTGACCTCACGCTTCGTGGCGCGCCCATCATCCTGTCGCGCTCGGCGCCCGAGTTCATGATCGAGCTGTTCCGCCAGGAAGTGCCCGAGATCGAGCAGGGCCTGCTCGAGATCAAGAGCTGTGCCCGCGATCCCGGTTCGCGCGCCAAGATCGCCGTGCTCTCGCACGACAAGCGGGTCGACCCGATCGGCACCTGCGTCGGCGTGCGCGGCACCCGCGTCAATGCCGTGACCAACGAGCTCGCCGGCGAGCGCGTGGACATCGTGCTGTGGAGCGAGGACCCGGCCCAGTTCGTGATCGGTGCGCTGGCCCCGGCCAACGTGTCGTCGATCGTGGTCGACGAGGAGAAGCACGCCATGGACGTGGTGGTCGACGAGGAGAACCTCGCGATCGCGATCGGCCGCGGCGGCCAGAACGTGCGCCTCGCTTCCGAGCTCACGGGCTGGAAGATCAACATCATGGACGCCAACGAGTCGGCCCAGAAGCAGGCGAGCGAAACCGATGCGAGCCGCAAGCTCTTCATGGAAAAGCTCGACGTCGACGAGGAAATCGCCGACATCCTGATTTCCGAGGGCTTCACCAGCCTCGAGGAAGTGGCCTATGTGCCGATCTCCGAAATGCTGGAGATCGAGGCGTTCGATGAAGATACGATCAACGAACTCCGTTCGCGCGCCAAGGATGCGCTGCTGACGATGGAAATCGCCAAGGAAGAGGGCGTCGAGACCGTCTCGCAGAATCTGCGCGACCTCGAAGGCCTGGACCCCGAGCTGATTCCCAAGCTGGCCGAGGCGGGTGTGCACACCCGTGACGACCTGGCCGACCTCGCGGTCGATGAACTCACCGAGATCACCGGCCACAGCGCCGATGACGCCAAAGCCCTCATCTTGAAAGCCCGCGAACACTGGTTCGCCGGCCAAGAGTGACGGTCATGGAGGCACGAAACCAATATGTCCAGTACCACTGTCGCCGAGTTCGCGCACGAACTCAAGAAGACTCCCGAAACCCTGCTTGACCAGCTCAAGAGCGCAGGCGTGCCCAAGGCGGCCGCCACCGACGCGCTCACCGAGGCTGACAAGCAGCGCCTGCTCGGCCACCTGAAGGCCGCCCACGGCACCGTCGAGCCCGAGCGCAAGAAGATCACGCTGACCAAGAAGTCGACCAGCGAGATCAAGCAGGCCGATGCCATGGGCCGCGCGCGCACCATCCAGGTCGAGGTGCGCAAGAAGCGCACCTTCATCCAGCGCGATGACGGCCCCGCGGCCGCCCCCGAGGCGCCGCCGGTTGCCGAGACGCCCGCCGAGGCACCCGCCGCACCCCGCATCGACGAGGCCGAACTGGCCCGCCGCGAGGAAGAAGCGCGCCGCCAGGCCGAGCTGATCCGCCGCCAGGAAGAAGAGCTGGCCGAGAAGCGCCGCCTGCGCGAAGAATCCGAAGCCCGTGCACGCGAACAGGCCGAGAAGGCCGAGCGCGCCGAACAGGCCGAACAGGAAGCCGCGCGCGCCGCCGCCGAGAAGAAGGCCGCCGATGCGGCCGCCTCGCCGGCGAAGGAAGCGGCCAAGCCCGCGCCCGCGCCGGCCGCAGCCGCCGCCGAGCAGCAGGCCGCCGACGACAAGGCGGCAGCGCAGGCCGCCGCGAACCAGGCCAAGGAAGACGCGAAGGCCAAGGCCGCCGCCGAATCGCAGGCCCGTGCCGACGAAGAGGCCGCGCGCGCCCGCGACCTCGACGAACGCCGCCGCAAGGCCCTCGCCGAGGCCGAGGCCATCCGCGCGATGATGAATGCGCCGGCCCGCGTGCTGGTGCCACACAAGGCGCCCGAAAAGCCGCAGCCCGAAAAGTCGGCGGTCAAGGGCACGCTGCACAAGCCGGCCGCGCCCGCGGCGCGGCCGGGTGCGCCTGCCGCACCGGGCGCTGCAGCCGGCGCCGGCAAGGAAGTCAAGTCGGCCAAGCTCTCGTCGAGCTGGGCGGGCGACCCCGCCGCCAAGAAGAAGGAAATCAAGACCCGCGGCGATGCGAGCGGCGGCGTCGGCCGCGGCAACTGGCGCGGCGGCCCGCGCGGGCGCCGCGGCGGCAACGACCGCGGAGGCCATGAAGAGCATGTGCAGGCCGCACCGGTCGAGGCGCGCGTGCTCGAAGTGCACGTGCCCGAGACCATCACCGTGGCCGAGCTCGCGCACAAGATGGCCGTCAAGGCACAGGAAGTCATCAAGCAGCTCATGAAGCTGGGCCAGATGGCGACCATCAACCAGTCGCTCGACCAGGACACCGCGATGATCCTGGTGGAGGAAATGGGCCACAACGCGGTGATCGCCGCGCTGGACGACCCGGAAGCCTTCACCGACGAGGACGTGTCGGCGCAGCAGGCCGAAGCCCTGCCGCGCGCACCGGTCGTGACCGTCATGGGCCACGTCGACCACGGCAAGACCTCGCTGCTGGACTACATCCGGCGCTCGAAGGTCGCCGCGGGCGAAGCCGGCGGCATCACGCAGCACATCGGCGCCTACCACGTCGAGACCGAACGCGGCATGGTGTCGTTCCTCGACACCCCGGGCCACGAGGCCTTCACGGCCATGCGTGCCCGCGGTGCGCAGGCCACCGACATCGTCATCCTCGTGGTGGCGGCGGACGACGGCGTCATGCCCCAGACCAAGGAAGCCGTCAAGCACGCGAAGGCGGCGGGCGTGCCGATCGTGGTCGCGATCAACAAGATCGACAAGCCCGATGCAAGCCCCGACCGCGTGAAGCAGGAACTGGTGGCCGAAGAGGTCGTGCCCGAAGAGTACGGCGGCGACGTGCCGTTCGTGCCGGTGTCGGCCAAGACCGGCCAGGGCATCGACGAACTGCTCGAGCAGGTGCTGCTGCAGGCCGAAGTGCTGGAACTCAAGGCGCCGGTCGATGCCGCCGCCAAGGGCCTGGTGGTCGAAGCCCAGCTCGACAAGGGCCGCGGCCCGGTCGCCACCGTGCTGGTGCAGTCCGGCACGCTCAAGACCGGCGACGTGGTGCTGGCGGGCTCGACCTATGGCCGCGTGCGCGCCATGCTCGACGAGGACGGCAAGACGATCAAGACCGCGGGTCCTTCGATCCCGGTCGAGATCCAGGGCCTGACCGAAGTGCCGCAGGCGGGCGACGAGTTCATGGTGATGAGCGACGAGCGCCGTGCGCGCGAGATCGCCACCTACCGTGCCGGCAAGTTCCGCAACACCAAGCTGGCGAAGGCCCAGGCCGCGAACCTGCAGAACATGTTCACCGACCTTTCGGCCGGCGAAGTGCAGACGCTGCGCATCATCATCAAGGCCGACGTGCAGGGCTCGCAGGAAGCGCTGGCCCAGTCGCTGCTCAAGCTGGCGACCGACGAGGTCAAGGTGCAGATCGTGTACGCCGGCGTCGGCGGCATCAGCGAAAGCGACATCAACCTCGCGATCGCCTCGAAGGCGGTGGTGATCGGCTTCAACGTGCGTGCCGATGCCGGCGCGCGCAAGCTGGCCGAAGGCAACGGCGTGCAACTGAACTACTACAGCATCATTTACGACGCTGTGGACGAGATCAAGGTCGCGATGTCGGGCATGCTGGCACCGGAGCGCCGCGAGGAAGTCATCGGCTCGGCCGAGATCCGTACGGTGTTCGTGGCCTCGAAGATCGGCACGGTGGCGGGTTCGTACATCACCTCGGGTTCGGTCAACCGCGGCGCGCACTTCCGCCTGCTGCGCGACAACGTGGTGATCTACACGGGCGAGATCGATTCGCTCAAGCGCATGAAGGACGACGTGCGCGAAGTCCGCGAAGGCTTCGAGTGCGGTATCAAGCTCAAGAACTACAACGACATCAAAGAGGGCGATCAGCTCGAGTTCTTTGAGATCAAGGAGATTGCACGGACGCTGTAATTCGGACTTCCGGACGCAGAGGGCGCAGAGATTTCGCAGAATTCGCAAAAGGGAAACTTCAAGTTTTCTTCTTGCTCCTTCTGCGCTCTCTGCGAAACCTTCGCGTCCTCTGCGTCCTGAACCCGCCCCCGCATTCTTGACCCCATGCCCAAAAGAAAAACCGCTGCCCCCAACCGCGCTTTCAAGGTGGCCGACCAGATCCAGCGCGATCTGACGGAACTGATCGCGCGCGAGTTGAAGGACCCGCGCGTGGGCATGGTCACGATCCAGGCGGTCGAGGTCACGCCCGACTATGCGCACGCGAAGATCTACTTCAGCATGCTCACGGGCGACGTGGCCGAGACCACCGAAGCGCTGAACCAGGCCGCGGGCTTCCTGCGCAATGGCCTGTTCAAGCGCCTCCACATCCACACCGTGCCCACGCTGCACTTCCTGTTCGACCGCACCACCGAGCGTGCTGCCGACATGAATGCGCTGATTGCGCAGGCCGTCGCTTCGCGTTCGAAAGACGACTGACGATGAACGCGCCACGCACACGGGTGCAGCGGCGCCCTGTGCATGGGGTGTTGCTGCTCGACAAACCGCTGGGGCTCTCCAGCAACCAGGCCTTGCAGAAGGCCAAGTGGTTGCTGCGCGCCGAAAAAGCGGGCCATACCGGCACGCTCGATCCGCTCGCCACCGGCCTGCTGCCGCTGTGCTTCGGCGCGGCCACCAAGTTCAGCCAACTGCACCTCGATGCGGACAAGACCTACGTGGCCACCGCAAGGCTCGGCGCGAAGAGATCGGAAGAGCACACGTCTGAACTCCAGTCACGACGAATGAGCTCG
>CAMLCW010000379.1 GCA_946478645.1 uncultured Variovorax sp. | reverse complement strand
TGAGCTACGGCAACGCGCTCTTCAAGACGCGCGCCGCAGGCGACTGCAACGGCGTGACCGACCGCGACGTGCTGCTTTCGATCGCGCCGCTCTATCACATCGCAGGCATGCTGATGGGCGTGAACGTGCCGGTGCTCACGGGCGCGGCGTCGGTGCTGCTGCACCGCTTCGACCCGCGCGCCGCGCTGCAGGCGATCGCGACCTACCGCGTGAGCTGGTGGTACAGCATCGCGCCGATGAACGTCGCCTGCATGCAGGTGCCCGACCTCGCAGGCTTCGATCTCTCGAGCCTGCGGCGCAATCCGGTCACGAGCTTCGGCATCGCCTTCACCGAACCGCTCGCCGCGCAGTGGCGCACGCATGCGCCCAACTGCACCTCGTTCGAGGCGGCCTACGGCCTGAGCGAGACGCACACCTGCGACACCTACACGCCGCAGCATGCGCCGCGCTGGGGCACGCAGGGCGTCGCGGTGCCGGGCGTGTCGATCCGCATCGTCGACGCCGACACCGGCGCCGACGTGCCCACCGGCGAGGTCGGCGAGATCGTGCTGACCAGTCCCGGCACCTTCAAGGGCTACTGGAACAAGCCCGAGGCCACGGCCGCCACGCTGCGCAACGGCTGGGTCCACACGGGCGACATGGGCAAGCTCGACGCCGACGGCTACCTGACCTTCATCGGCCGCTTCAAGGAAATGATCAAGGTCTCGGGCTACAGCGTGTTCCCCGAAGAAGTCGAGACCATCCTCATCAAGCACCCCGCGGTGGCGCAGGCGGCGGTGATCGCGCAGCCCGACCCCGAGAAGGGCGAAGTGGTCAAGGCCTTCATCGTGAAGAAGCCCGGTGCCGCGCTCGAGGCCGACGCGCTGGTCGCATGGTCGCGCGAGAACATGGCGAGCTACAAGGCGCCGCGCGCCGTGCGCTTCATCGATGCGCTGCCGACCACCGGCGCCGGCAAGGTGCTGCGGCGCCTGCTCAAAGACATGACCTGAAAGGCTTTCTCGTGCTCTCCAAAGTCCTGATTGCCAACCGCGGCGAGATCGCGGTCCGGCTGGTGCGTGCGTTGCGCGATCTCGGCATCGCGAGCGTGGCGGTGCATGCGCGTGACGACGCCGAGGCGCTGCACGTGCAGCTCGCCGATGCGGCCGTCGCGCTCGAAGCCACCGGCCCGTCGGCGTACCTCGACATCGCGGCGCTGGTGGCGGTGGCGCGCGCGCAAGGCTGCGATGCCGTGCATCCCGGCTACGGCTTCCTGAGCGAGCGTGCCGACTTCGCAGCGGCCTGCGAAGCGGCCGGGCTGGTCTTCATCGGACCGACGCCCGATCAGCTCGCGCTGTTCGGCGACAAGGCGAGGGCGCGTGCGCTCGCCGCCCGGTGCGACGTGCCCGTGATGCCCGGCAGCGCCGGCGCGGTGACGCTCGCCGAGGCGCAGGCCTTCTTCGCCGAGCAGCAGGCGCAGGGCGCCGAGGGCGTGATGATCAAGGCGATCGGCGGCGGCGGCGGGCGCGGCATGCGCGCGGTGCTGGAGGCCGGTGAACTGCCCGAGGCGCATGCGCGCTGCATGTCGGAGGCCCGGGCCGCCTTCGGCGTCGAGGGCGTGTACGTCGAGCGGCTGATGCGCAACGCGCGCCATATCGAGGTGCAGGTGCTCGGCGACGGCGCGGCCGTGGCGAGCCTCGGCGAGCGCGAATGCACGCTGCAGCGCCGGTTCCAGAAACTCGTCGAGATCGCGCCCAGCCCCACGCTCGCCGAGCCGCTGCGCGCTGCGCTCACGCAGGCCGCGCTGCGCATGGCCGAGGCCGTGGGCTACCGCGGCCTTGGCACCTTCGAGTTTTTGGTCGATGCCGCTTCGCCCACGCTGCCGTTCGTCTTCATCGAGGCCAATGCACGCCTGCAGGTCGAGCACACGGTGACCGAGGCCGTCACCGGCCTCGACCTCGTGCAGCTGCAGGTGGCGGTGGCCGCGGGCCAGCGCCTCGATGCGCTGGGCGTGGCGCCCGGCCGCACGGCGCCGCAGCGCGGCTTTGCGGTGCAGTGGCGCATCAATGCCGAGACGCTCGATGCCGAGGGCCAGGCACGGCCCTCGGGCGGCGTGCTCGCGCGCTTCGACCTGCCCTCGGGGCCGGGCGTGCGGATCGACACGCACGGCTATGCGGGGCTTGCGCCATCGCCGCACTACGACACGCTGCTTGCCAAGCTGATCGTGCATTCGCCGTCGGCGCAGTTCGCCGACGTGCTGCGCCGCTCGCTGCGCGCGCTCGACGAATGCCACATCGACGGCATCGCCACCAACCTGCCGCTGCTGCGCGCCATTGCCGCGCGACCCGAGTTCGCGAGCCAGGCGGTGCATACGCGCTTCGTCGAGGCCCACCTCGGCGACCTGCTCGCGGCCGCTGCCGCGCTGGCGCAAAGCAGCAGCGCACTGCAGCGCGCGCGCCGGCCATCCGCGCCCGGCGGCGCTGCGCCCGCGGCGCCAGGCAGCGAGGCAGATGCGGCCGACGCACTGACCGTGAAGGCGCCCATGCCCGCGAAGCTGGTGCAGTTCGAGGTGGCCGTGGGCGACGTGCTGCCGGCCGGCGCGCAGCTCGGCGTGCTCGAGGCGATGAAGATGGAACACCTGCTGCATGCGCCGGTGGCAGGCCGCGTGGTGGCGCTGCTGGCCGAGGCGGGCGACTACCTCGTCGAGGGCCAGTCGCTGGTGCGGCTCGAAGCAGTCGATGCCCATGCCGCCGAAGCCGAGGTGCGCGAAGCGCACGACCTCGACGCGATCCGGCCCGACCTGCAGAAGGTCATCGACCGCCATGCGTTCACGCTCGACGCGAACCGCGGCGCGGCCGTCGCGAAGCGCCATGCGCAGGGCGGACGCACTGCGCGCGAGAACATCGCTGACCTGTGCGACACGGCCGACGATCCGGCCAACTTCATCGAGTACGGCGCGCTCGCGGTGGCCGCGCAGACGCGCCGCCGCTCGCTCGAGGACCTGATTGCCAACACGCCCGCCGACGGCATGGTGACCGGCCTCGGCAGCATCAACGCCAGGCAGTTCGGCCCCGAGCGTTCGCGCTGCGCGGTGCTGGCCTACGACTACACCGTGCTCGCGGGCACGCAGGGCATGCGCAACCACCACAAGACCGACCGGCTGCTCGCGGTGGCGCACCAGCTCGGCCTGCCGGTGGTGCTGTTCGCCGAAGGCGGCGGCGGACGGCCGGGCGACACCGACATGCCGATCGTCGCGGGCCTGAACAACCACACCTTCAGCCAGTTCGCGGCGCTGTCGGGCAAGGTGCCGGTGGTCGGCATCGTGCACGGGCGGTGCTTCGCGGGCAACGCGGCGCTCCTGGGCTGCGCCGACGTGATCATCGCCACGCGCGCCAGCAACATCGGCATGAGCGGCCCCGCGATGATCGAGGGCGGCGGCCTCGGCACCTTCGCGCCCGAACAGATCGGTCCGAGCAGCGTGCAGTCCCGCAACGGCGTGATCGACATCCTGGTCGACGACGAGGCCGCCGCGGTGGCGGCCGCGAAGCAGTACCTGTCGTACTTCCAGGGCCCGGTCGACGACTGGCAGTGCGCCGACCCGCGGCTGCTGCGCCATGTGGTGCCCGAGAACCGGCTGCGCGTGTACGACGTGCGCGCCGCGATGCGCGGCGTGGCCGACAGCGGCTCGCTGCTCGAACTGCGCGCGGGCTTCGGCGCGGGCGTCGTGACCGCGCTCGCGCGCATCGAAGGGCGGCCGGTCGGTCTGATGGCGAACAATCCGCACCACCTGGGCGGCGCCATCGACGTGGAGGCCGCCGACAAGTCGGCGCGCTTCATGCAGCTGTGCAACGCGCACGGGCTGCCGATCGTCTCGCTGTGCGATACGCCGGGCTTCATGGTCGGCCCCGAGATCGAGGCCGAGGCGCAGGTGCGCCACGTCTGCCGCATGTTCATGGTGGCCTCGCACCTGCGCGTGCCGTTCTTCGCGGTGGTGCTGCGCAAGGGCTACGGGCTCGGCGCGCAGGCCATGACGGCCGGCGGCTTCGATGCGCCGGTGTTCACCGTGGCGTGGCCGACCGGCGAGTTCGGCGCGATGGGGCTCGAGGGCGCGGTGCGGCTCGGCTATCGCAAGGAGCTTTCGGCGGTGCCCGAAGGCGCCGAGCGCGACGCGCTGTTCAAGAAGCTGGTGGCCGAGCAGTACGCCAACGGCGAAGCGATCCACATGGCGCAGACGCTCGAGATCGACGCGGTGATCGACCCCGCCGAAACGCGCACCTGGCTGGTGCGAGGGCTGGCATCGACCAAGGCGCCGGTCGAAGCGCCGCGGCCCTTCGTCGACACTTGGTAACCAGGAACCCGACCCTGTAGGGCGCACTGTCACGGCGGCTCCGTAAACTGGGCCGCTTTGCGCCACATGACACCGGGTCTTCATCGGCTTTCTTCCGTTCTGCGTCACTTCTTTCTGCGGCATGGGGTGGCCGTGGTGGGCGTGCTGCTGCTGGCCGCCACGGTGGCGGTGCAGGCGGTGCAGCCCGACACGCGCGTGCGGCAGCCGGCCGAGGTGCATTGGGTCGCTGCCTGGGCCGCGGCGCCGGTCGATTTTCGCGAGCTCAGCGCCAATCCGCTGCTGCAGTCCGCCGCACCGCGCCCGGGCGGCGACGTCTTCGAGCGCCAGACGCTGCGGCAGCAGTTCGAATCGTCGCTGGCCGGCGAGCGTGTGCGCATCCGTTTCTCGAACCGTTTCGGCAAGGCGCCGCTGCGCATCGCCGCGGCCAGCGTGGCGCATGGCACGGGCGCCGGCGCGGTGTCGCCGGCGTCGCTGCGCATGCTGCGCTTCGGCGGACGCGCGGGCACCGTCGTCGCGCCGGGCGCCGAGGCATGGAGCGACGGCGTGGCGTTGAAGGTCGAGGCCGGGCAGGCCGTCGCGGTCAGTGTGTTCTTCGAGCGTGCGGCGCCGTTCGCCACGATCCACCT
>CAMLCW010000378.1 GCA_946478645.1 uncultured Variovorax sp. | reverse complement strand
TCGAACAGCGCGCGCGGCGGACGGCGCATGCGCAGCCGCATCGCGCGCAGCTGGCGCGCCAGCACTTCGGTGAGGCTGCCGTCGTAGATGATCTCGTGGAAGCTGCGGTTGGCCGCGCCATAGGCCTCGGCGTCGTTCTTCGCGGCGGCGTCGCGGCAGGCCTGATCGGCCTGTTCGAGCAGCTTGCGCTGCACCGCCGGCATGCGGCGCGCCGACAGCCGCGCGGCCAGGCCTTCGAGCTCCATCAGGATTTCGAGCATCGCCACGTATTCGGGCACCGACAGGCTCGCCACCACCGCCCCCTGGCGCGGCACGGTGGTCACCAGGCCCGCCGACATCAGCTGCAGCAGCGCCTCGCGTGCGGGGGTGCGCGACACCTCGAAGCGCTCCATGAGTTCCTGTTCGTCGATGCGGGAGCCGGCCGTCAGGTGGCCGGAAGTGATTTCCGCCTCGAGGGCGGCGCGGATCTTGTCGCTGAGGTTGATGCGTGTCGATGGGGGCATGGGGGTCTCCGATGTGCTGGATTCTAGCCAGCACCGTGCACGGAGGAGACTTTTAAAAATACGTAAAAACCCGCTATGTATTTTTATGTCGTTCGTTCGTACACTGAAAAAGAGCCGGCGCATTCCGCCAACGACCCCGGCCACGGAGACACCCATGCCACTGAACAGACGCCATTTCCACGCCCTGGCCGGCGCGGCCGCATCGGCGGCCGCACTCACGCCTTGGCTCGCCGCCCATGCCCAGGCCGCTTCTTCTTCGTCGTCGCTCTCGGCGTTGCACGAAGCCGCGAAGAAGGAGGGTGAACTGACCTGGTACATCGTCTACCTGCCCTCGGAAGACGCCGAGCTGATGTCGCGCACCTTCACCGCGCGCTACCCCGGCGTGAAGGTCAACGTGGTGCGCACCACCGCGCAGGTCGCGTTCCAGCGGCTCAACCAGGACCTGAAGGCCAAGACCGCCAACTGCGACGTCTTCTCGTCGACCGACGTGGCGCACTACCTCGACCTCAAGAAGCGCAAGCTGCTCACCAAGTACGTGCCCGCGGCCAGCGCCTCGATGGACAAGCGGCTGCAGAACCTCGACCCCGACGGCTACTTCCACGTCGCGAGCGTCGCGATGATCGGCCTCGTCTACAACACGCAGAAGGTCAAGCCCGCGGATGCGCCCAAGAGCTGGAACGACCTGGTCGACCCCAAGTGGCGCGGCCTGGTGTCGGTGGGACATCCGGGCTTCAGCGGCTTCGTCGGCGTCTGGGCCATCGAGATGCGCAAGCTCTACGGCGACGGCTGGTTCAAGAAGCTCGCGGCCAACAAGCCGCAGGTCGGCCGCTCGATCATCGACACGGTCACCACCGTCACCTCGGGCGAACGCTCGATCGCGGCCGGCCCGATCAACCTCGCGGCAACCATGGCCGACAAGGGCAATCCGCTGGCCATCGCCGCGCCCAAGGAGGGACCGGTGCTCATGCTCTCGCCCTCGGCCATCATGGCCAACGCGCCGCATCCGAACGCGTCGAAGCTGTTCATGGAGTGGCTGCTCGGCAGTGAAGACGTCGACAAGCTCTCGGTCGAACGCTTCGGCGTGCCCAAGCGCGCCGGCGCCAAGCCGCGCCCGGGCGTGCTGGGCCTGGACGACAGCAAGGCCGCGCTGCGCCCCGATCCGCAGGAATCGGTGGACGGCGTGCCCGAAGTGATCGACCTCTGGCGCGATGCCTTCGGTGTCTGAGGCGGTGGTGCCGCCCCCCGCGCAGGTGCTGCGCGCGCCGGTGCCGTCGCGGCTCGCCGATCCTTCGCTGTGGCTGTTCGGCATCCTCGTCGTGCTGCTGGTGCTGCTGGTCGCCAACCCGATCCTGCGGCTGGTGTGGGACAGCTTCAGCGCGAGCGACGGCGGCGCCACGCTGCGCAACTACACGAGCGCGCTCGGCCGCAGCCGCAACCTGCAGGCGCTGCTGAATTCGCTCTACCTCGGCGGCGCGGTCACCGTGCTCGCGCTCGCGCTCGGCGTGCCGCTTGCGCTGGCGGTCTCGCGCACCAACATGCCGTTTCGCAACCTCACGCACATGGGCGTGCTCGCGGCCTTCGTGATGCCGAACTTCCTCGGCGCCATCGCGTGGATCCTGCTGGGCGGGCCCAACGCGGGCTGGCTCAACCGACTCTGGCTCGCAGTGTTCGGTGGCGAGAACGGGCCTTTCAACATCTACAGCTTCTGGGGCCTGGCGTTCGTCATCGCGCTCTACACCTTTCCGCTGATCTACGTCTTCACCAAGTCGGCGCTCGACCTGATCTCGACCGAACTGGAAGATGCCGCATCGATCCACGGCGCGGGCAAGTTCCGCACGCTCACGCGTGTCACGCTGCCGCTGGTGCTGCCGTCGATCGTGGGCGCGGCGATCCTGATATTTTTGGAGTCGGTGGCGCTCTACGGCACGCCGGCGCTGATCGCGATTCCCGCGGGCATCAACCTCGCGACGACGCAGATCGTGTCGTTCTTCGAGTACCCGATGCGCGTGGAGCAGGCGGCGGCGTTCTCGATGCCGATCCTGGTGCTCACGGTGGTGATGCTCTGGGTGCAGCGCCGGCTGCTCTCGCGCAAGGGCTTCGTCTCGGTGTCGGGCAAGGGCGGCGAACGCCGGCCGTTCGACATCGGCTGGTGGAGGTGGCCGCTGCTGGGCTACGCCGCCTTCGTGTCGCTGCTCACGGTGGTGATGCCGCTCGCCATCCTCGTGACCGCGTCGCTCTCGAAGGCTTGGGGCCGCGGGTTCGCCAGCGGCAACCTCACGCTGGCCAACTACCGCGCGATCTTCTTCGAGCAGCTCACGGTGCGCGAAGCCATCGTGAACACCGTGTTGTATTCAGGCGCGACCGCGCTGGTCTGCGTGCTGATGGGCCTGTGCGTGGCCTACGCGGTGCAGCGGCGCATCACGCCGTGGCCGAACGTGGTGCAGTTCCTCGCGCTGGCGCCGATCGCGGTGCCGGGGCTCATCCTCGCGATCGGGCTCTACGCCGCCTATGCGGGCCCGCCGTTCTCGCTCTACGGCACCGGCATGCTGATCGTGGTGGCCTTCACCACGCGCTTCCTGCCGATTGCAGTGACCGCCTGCGCGGCCGCGGTGCGCTCGCTCAACCCCGAGCTCGAGGAAGCGGTGCGCGTGCTGGGCGGCGGGCGCATCACGGTGCTGGCGCGCGTGGTGTTCCCGCTGCTCAAGACCACGCTCGTGGGCGTGTTCATCCTGGTGTTCGTGATCTGCACCAAGGAGTTGTCGACCGCGGTGTTCCTCACGGGCCCGGCCTCGCGCGTCGTGTCGGTGCTGACGCTCGACCTGAGCGAGCAGGGCAACTACGAGGTGCTGGCCGCGATGGGCGTGGTGCTGGTGGTGATCACCACGCTGGTGGTGGCCGCGGGCATGCGCATCGCGGGGCGCGACTTCATGCTGCGCCGCGGCTGACCGAGACGAAGAACGAAACGAAGAACGAGAGGAAGAACCCATCCATGTCCAAGCTGCGACTCCAGAACATCCACAAGCGCTACGGCGCCACCGCGGTGGTGAACGACCTGAGCCTCGAGCTGCGGCAGGGTGAGCTCGTCACGCTGCTCGGCCCGTCGGGCTGCGGCAAGACGACCACGCTGCGCATGATCGCGGGCTTCATCGAGCTGTCGGAAGGCGCCATCGAGATGGACGGCCGCGAGATCTCGGGCGCCGGGCGCACCGTGCCGCCCGAGCACCGCGGCATGTCGATGATCTTCCAGAGCTATGCGATCTGGCCGAACATGACGGTGGCCGAGAACGTGAGCTTCGGGCTCGACGTGCGGCGCACGCCGGCCGACGAATCGAAGCGCCGCGTGGGCGAGATGCTCGAGGTGGTGCACCTGTCGCACCTCGCGCAACGCTATCCGGCCGAGCTCTCGGGGGGCCAGCAGCAGCGCGTGGCGCTGGCACGCGCGATGGTGGTCCGGCCCGAGGTGCTGCTGCTCGACGAGCCGCTGTCGAACCTCGACGCCAACCTGCGCGAAGAGATGGCGGGCGAGATCCGGCGGCTGCACGACGAGTTCCGCTTCACCACGGTCTACGTCACGCACGACCAGTCGGAGGCGATGACCATTTCCGACCGCATCGCGGTGCTCAACCTCGGCCGGCTCGAACAGGTCGACACGCCGTGGAACCTCTACAACCGGCCGCACACGCCGTTCGTCGCGGGCTTCATCGGCCGCACCAACCTCGTGAGCGCGACCTTGCGGGCGGGCTGCATTCGGCTCGACGGCCTGCACGGCGAGGTGCCGCTCGACGGCGAGGCCGCACGCGACCGTGCCGACGCGCGCGTGTCGATCCGGCCGCAGTCGCTCTATCTCGGCACGCCCGTGCTCGGCGCGCTGCCGATGGGGCAGGTGTCGGTGGTGGCGCGCACCTACCTCGGCGAGTACTGGGACTACGTGGTGCAGCCGCTGGGCGGCGGCGGCACGCTCAAGGTGCATGCGCCGCCGTCGAGCGTGCTCGAGATCGGGCACGAGTCGGCGCTGTCGCTCGATCCGCGCGGCGTGGCGGTGGTGAGCTGATCATGCAAGCGAACCCCAATCTGCTTCAGCGCCGCGGCCTGCTCGGCGCGGCGGCCGCCACCGGCGCGCTGTGGTGCGCAGGCGCCGCGCGCGCGATAACGGCGGAAGAAATCTTCCCGGTGGTCGAGACGGACAACGGGCGGCTGCGCGGCCTCATGTCGGGCGGCGTCGCGGTGTTCAAGGGCGTGCACTACGGCGCCGACACCGCGGGGCGCAACCGCTACATGCCGCCCGCACCGGTGGCGCGCTGGGCCGGCACGCGCGACGCCACGGCCTACGGCAACCACGCGCCGCAACTGCCGGCCGACCGCCGCCGCGCCTATGCCGACCTGATCATGTACGACCTGCAGCCGGGCGGCATGGGCGAGGACTGCCTGGTGATGAACATCTGGACCCCGTCGGTCTCG
>CAMLCW010000377.1 GCA_946478645.1 uncultured Variovorax sp. | reverse complement strand
GCCCGAATGCCTTTGTTCGTGTGGACGACGCTTGTCGTCTCGCTGATGATCATGTTCGCGCTGCCCTCGGTGGCACTCGCATCCGGAATGCTGCTCTCCGACCGGCTCGTCGGGACCAACTTCTTCAACCCGGCCGAGCGCGGCGACGCGCTGCTCTGGCAGCACCTGTTCTGGTTCTTCGGCCACCCCGAGGTCTACATCATCTTCCTGCCGGCGGCGGGCATGGTCTCGATGATGGCGGCCACGCTCGCGGGCACGCCGCTCGTGGGGCACCGCGCCGTGGTGCTGGCGCTGATCGGCGTGGGCGTGGTCAGCTTCGCGCTGTGGGCGCACCACATGTTCACCGCCGGGCTCGGCGAGCTGTCGCTGCTGGTGGTGTCGGCCGCGAGCTTCATCGTCGCCATCCCGAGCGGGGTGCAGGTGTTCGCCTGGATCGCCACCTTCTGGCGCGGCCGCGTCACGCTCAATGCGCCGACGCTGTTCCTGCTCGGCTTCCACTTCATCTTCGTGCTGGGCGGCCTCACGGGGGTGATGGTGGCGGTGCTGCCCTTCGACTGGCAGGCGCACGACAGCTACTTCATCGTGGCGCACCTGCACTACGTGCTGATCGGCGGCATGGTGTTTCCGGTGTTCGCGGGCTTCTACTACTGGGCCCCGCTCTTCAACGGCCACCGCCTTTCGGAGCGCTGGGGCCGCTGGGTGTTCGGTCTCATGTTCGGCGGCTTCAACCTGACCTTCTTCCCGATGCACTTCGCGGGGCTGCTCGGCATGCCGCGCCGCGTGTACACCTACGACGCGGGCCTGGGCTGGAATGCGCTCAACATGCTCTCGACCATCGGCGCCTACACCCTGGCGGCCGGCGTGCTGCTGTTCTTCGTCGACGTGGTCCGCACGCTGCGGCGGGCCGAGCAGGACCACGGCGACCCGTGGCGCGCCGGCACGCTCGAATGGCTGCCGCCACGCGAATACGGCGTGCGCAGCATTCCGCCCGTGGATTCGCGCTATCCGCTGTGGCAGCGGCCGACGCTGCCGCAAGAGGCCGAGGCCGGCCGCTTCTGGCTGCCTGGCACGGTGTTCGGCGGGCGCGAGACGCTGGTGACGAGCCTGCTCGCGGCGCGCCCGATGCACCTGCTGCGGCTGCCGACCGACAGCTGGTGGCCGCTCGCCGCCGCCGCCGGAACGGCCGGCTTCTTCCTTCTGCTCACGGTGTCGCAGGCGCTGCCTGCATTCGCCTGCGGCGTGCTCGCAGTGGTGTGCATCCTGCGCTGGCTCTGGGACTCCGACCAGCCGTCGCCGGTCGCCACGGTCGACGTGGGCCATGGCGTGCACCTTCCCGTGGGCGCCAGCGGCACGGCCTCGCATTCGTGGTGGGCCATGGTGGTGTTGATCGCGGTCGACATGACGATCTTCGCCTCGCTGCTCTACACCCACATCCACCTTGCGATGGCGAGCGACGTGTGTCCGCCGGCAGGCGCCGCGCTGCCGGCCTCACGCTGGCCGGCCGGTGCCGCGTTGCTGCTCGCCGCGAGCTCGATCGCGATGCATGCGGCCACGCGCTCGCTCGGCACCGGGCAGGCGCGCAGCCAGCGCTGGCTCAGGCTTCTGGTCGCGCTGGCGACGGGCTGCGTGGTGGGCGCGTCGCTGCTCGACATCGGCGGCCACCTCCAGGCCGGGCTCGATCCGCGCGCGCAGGGCTGGAGCGCCTCGGTCGGCATGCTGCTCGGCTACCAGGCTTTCCATGTCGCGCTGCTGGTGCTGATGGGCGGCTACTTGCTCGCACGTTCATGGACGGGCCGGCTGCAGCCCTCGGCGCGCGCCACGCTCGACAACACCGGGCTCATGTGGCACTGCGTGACGGCGCAGGGCCTCATCGGCGCGCTCGCGGTGCAGGCGGTGCCTGTGCTGGCCGGCTGACCCGCGCAGCCAGCGCGCCGGGCCGCTTCAGTAGATCTCGTCGATCGCCACTGCCATGCCTTGGAACGCGCAGCTTTCCCCCTCCTGCACGTCCCGCAGTGCCGCATAGATCGGGGCCGAGGTCGAGATGCCGATGAACTCGCGGCCGTCGCAGCGAAACGGGCGGGTCGACACGGCAATGACGAAGTGCCTGTCGCCGCTGCGGACCACCGCGCCGGCATCCACCTCGGTCTTGGGCGAGAAGTCGATCGCGCGAAGCAGGGCGAGCTTCTCGTGGTGGTCGTGGAAGCGGTCGTCGAAGGCAGCGGCAAGGTCGGCCGCGGTCCGGGCCTGCGCGAGGTCGTCGCTGTCGACCGGCTCGGTGCGCGTGGTGCGGGCGGCCGCGAGGAAGCGTTCGTACTCGCCCTCTGCCTGCGCGAGCTCCTGCTCGGTGAGCGCCAGCATGGTCGACCGGAGATGCTGCTTGTTCAGCGGGATGGCTTGCGTGGTCATGATGATTCTTCCCTTGGGTCCGTGTGGTTGAAAAAACTCTTCTGGAGCGAAGGCGCGTTCGCAGACACCTCCTACATGCCGACGCTCCGTCAGCCGATGCGCAGGAATTTCCGCGCAACGAGAGTGGAACGCCTGGGCATTGCAATCGACGCCGGCATTTCCCAGGCATGCTGGCCGGAGACTTCCTTCCATGACAAGCGCCAATCCAGTCATCTCGTCAGAGCGGGTCGAAGGCACCGCGGTCTACAACGCCTCGGGCGACAAGCTCGGCACCATCGACGAACTCATGATCGACAAGATCTCGGGCCAGGTCTGCTACGCCGTGATGGAGTTCGGCGGCTTCCTCGGCATCGGCACCGACCGCTATCCGATCCCGTGGTCGATGCTGAAGTACGACACCGCGCAGGACGGCTATGTGGTTCCCCTGGACAAGTCGCAGATCGAGGGTGCGCCGCGCTATGCGAACGACCGCGTGCCCGAGTACGACGACACGTACAAGGGCACGGTCGACAAGTACTACGGGCTGTAGAACACCGCCCAGGGCATGCGCCCGAACGCCACGTCGAGCGCAAGCGCGCTGCCGTTCAACGCCAGCGTCTCCCCGGTCAGCACGTTGCTCACCTCCGGCTTGTCGAAGCCTTCGGGCAGCAGCACCCGCGAGCCGCGCCAAGCCGCGGCGGCGGGCAGCACCGGCACCGCGCCGGCGGTGGCCGGGCGTGCGACGCCGGTGAACAGCCGCCCCGCCAGCACGATCAGCGTGCGGCCCTCATGCCGGCGCGCGAACGCCACCACATGCCGTGCGAGCGGCCCTTCGACGCCGAGGCCTTCATAGCCCCCGAGCTTGAAGAGCTCCGGATCGTCCCGGCGCAGCGAGAGCATGCGCCAGATGAACCACAGCTTGGCGCGGCCATCGTGCGGCAGGTCCGCCAGCGCCTGGAGCTGCGACGCCGCATCGGGCTTCGCGGCCGTGGCGACCATCGCCTCCAGGTGGCCGCGGCGCAAGTCGTAGTCGACCGGACGGCGATTGTCGGGGTCGACGAGGCTCAGGTCGACGAGTTCGCTGCCCTGGTAGAGATCGGGCACGCCGGGCGAGCCGTACTTCAGCAGCGCGAGCGTCAGCCCGTTCCAGGCGCCGTACCACGACAGCCGGTCGGCCAGCCGCTGGATGTCCGCCAGGCACCCTTCCTCGGACAGGTCCGAAAGGATCTTGCGGACCAGGCCTTCGAGCGCCTTTTCATAGGCTTCGTCGGGCTGGGTCCACGACGTGTGCTGCTTGGCCTCGCGCGCCGCCTTCTGCATGTACCGGCAGATGCGGTCGGTGAACGCGGGCGCGGTCTCGGCATCGAGGCCGCCGAAAGGCAGTGCGCCGAGCAGCGTCTGGTAGAGCAGGTACTCGTGGGCGCGCGACGGTGAATCGGGCCCCTCCCCGCACAGCGCATGCCAGCGCGCGATCGACTCGCGCCATTCGCGCGGGATCTCCGACAGCACGTCGATGCGGTTGCGCACGCCTTCGGAGCGCTTGTTGTCGTGCGTCGACGTGGCCAGCATCGTGTGCGGCCAGCGCAGCGCGCGGTCGGCGCTCAAGGCATGGAACTCGGGCACATCGAAGCCGAACTGGTCGGGCTCGCCGCCCACTTCGTTGAGCGCGCTGAGCGGGTAGTAGCGATAGAACGCCGTGTCCTCGACGCCCTTGGCCGTCACCGGCGCGCTGAACTGCTGGAAGCGCACCGCGAAACGGCGCACCCGCTCGGCCAGCGCCGGCGATGCACCGGCCACGGCCTCGCCGCGCAGCGAGCGGCGCACGAAGGCGAACACCGACCGGTCGGCATCGCGGCTCTGAAGCTCGGCTTCGCGCGTGGCCACGTCGATGAAGTGCGCATCCTGCTCGGAGGGCGCGTCCACGATGTAGGTGCGATAGACCGGCATGCATTCGGCCACGGCCGCGATGGCACGGCGCAACGCATTGAGCGTGTAGTCGCGCGTGCTGCGGTCGGCGCGCGCGATGCGCAGCAGCTCGGTCGAGAGCGCATTGAGCTCGGACGACAGCGCACCGCGCATCACCTCGTGCTTGCCTGCGCGCGCGAGCGAATGGAAATCGTCCGTTTCGCGCGTGAAGTCATGCCAGGTCTTGCGCAGTGCATCGGCCGCGCTGGTGTCCACCAGCACGCCGTTGGCCACGTTCGCGAAGCGGTAGCCGGTGGTGCCGTGCACATGCCATGTGAGCGGCACCTCTTCTTCGGCGGCGGCGATCTTCTCGGCGACGACGTAGAGCGGGCGCGGCGGGCGGCCGTCGGGCCCGTTGGCGGGCAGCGCGAAACCGGCGCGGCGCGCATGCCCTTCCTGCAGCTGCAGGAAGTAGCGCGCCGGGTCGTAGAGGCCGTCGGGGTGGTCGATGCGCAGGCCGTCGACGATGCCGGCGGCCGTGAGTTCGAGCGCGAACGACTGGGTTGCCTCGAAGACCTCGTCGCGCTCCATGCGCACGGCCGCGAGGTCGTTGATGTCGAAGAAGCGCCGGTAGTTGATCTCGTCCGACGCGACCCGCCAGTAGGCGAGCCGG
>CAMLCW010000376.1 GCA_946478645.1 uncultured Variovorax sp. | reverse complement strand
TCGCGATCCTGTCGTTCATCGTCTGGGCGCACCACATGTTCACCACCGGCATGCCAGTCACGGGCCAGCTGTTCTTCATGTACGCGACCATGCTGATCGCGGTGCCGACGGCCGTGAAGATCTTCAACTGGATCGCCACCATGTGGCAGGGCTCGATGACCTTCGAGACCCCGATGCTGTTCGCCGTGGGCTTCATCTTCGTGTTCACGATGGGCGGCTTCACGGGCCTGATCCTCGCCGTGGCGCCGATCGACATCCAGCTGCAGGACACCTACTACGTGGTGGCCCACTTCCACTACGTGCTGGTGGCCGGTTCGCTGTACGCCATGTTTGCGGGCTACTACTACTGGGCCCCCAAGTGGACCGGTGTGATGTACAGCGAGACGCGCGGCAAGATCCACTTCTGGTGGTCGCTGATCTCGTTCAACATCACCTTCTTCCCGATGCACTTCCTGGGCCTGGCAGGCATGCCGCGCCGTTACGCCGACTACCCGATGCAGTTCGCCGACTTCAATGCGGTGGCATCGGTGGGCGCCTTCGCCTTCGGCCTGGCACAGGTGTACTTCTTCCTGTTCATCGTGCTGCCGAACATGCTCGGCAAGGGCGAGCCGGCGCCGCAGAAGCCCTGGGAAGCCGCCGAAGGCCTCGAGTGGGAAGTGCCGTCGCCGGCGCCTTTCCACACCTTCGAGAACCCGCCCAAGCTCGACCCGACCGCCACCAAGGTGATCGGCTGAATGTTTCCAGGCCCACGGCCCGAACGACCATGACCACGCCAGAGCAGAAGAGGAACAACCGACGCATGGGGCTCACGCTGGCCTCCATCGCGCTGATTTTCTTCATCGGCTTCATGGTCCGCATGATCTGGTTCGGCGGCCGCTGAGCACGATCCACGGAGACACGACAGCATGAGCCTCGGTCAACGCATCCGGCGCGCCAACGTCCGCATGGTCGGCAAGCTGGCCGTGGTGGCCTGCGGCATGTTCGCGTTCGGCTACGGACTGGTGCCGCTCTATCGCGCGATCTGCGAGATGACCGGCATCAACATCCTCGCGCTCAACGAGCTCGAGGTGCCGGGCGGCGCGAGCGGCGGCAAGAACGTGCGCGTGCCCGACAACTCGCAGGTCGACGCCAGCCGCACGATCACGGTCGAGTTCGACTCGAACGTGCGCGGCGGCCTGTGGGACTTCAAGCCGGCCGAGCGGACCATGCAGGTGCACCCGGGCGAGCTCAACACGGTGATGTACGAGTTCCAGAACGTGCAGAACCGCCGCATGGCCGCGCAGGCCATCCCGAGCTATGCGCCGCAGCAGGCCGCGCCGTACTTCAACAAGCTCGAGTGCTTCTGCTTCAACCAGTACACGCTCGATCCGGGCGAGAAGAAGCTCTGGCCGGTCGCCTTCGTGATCGACCCCAAGATCTCGAAGGACGTGAAGACCATCACGCTGTCCTACACCTTCTTCGAGGTCGGCGGACGCACGCCCGCAGCCCCCGTCGCCACCGTTTCGAGCACCGAGAATGAGCCCCGCTCGTGACCGCTCCCGAAACACCGCGCAAGGGAACGCTGTGGGGCACGGTGAAAGCCGTGTGCTGGTCGTTCTTCGGCGTGCGAAAGAAGAGCGCCTACCAGGACGACCTGGCCAAGCTGAACCCGCTGCACATCATCGCCGTGGCTTTTGTCATGGTCATCGTTTTCATTGTCGGCCTTGTGCTGCTGGTGCGCTTCGTGGTGGCGCCCTGAGCATGCGCCGCTGTACCCAGTCCCCATCGAGTCGAGAGAAGAAAGAAAGCCAGGAGCTGATATGAGTTCATCCACCCACGGCACCACGCCTTACTACTTCGTGCCCGGGCCATCGGCCTATCCGGTCGTGTCCGCGATCGGCCTTTTCTTCGTGATCCTGGGCGCCGCGCAATGGATCAACGGCCACCAGTGGGGCGCATGGTCGCTCCTGCTGGGCATGCTGATCTGGCTCGGCACGCTGTTCACCTGGTTCCGGGCCGCCGTCGGCGAGAGCGAAAGTGGCCAGTACGGCCACAAGATCGACCTCTCGTACCGCTGGAGCATGAGCTGGTTCATCTTCTCCGAGGTGATGTTCTTCGGCGCGTTCTTCACGGCGCTCTGGTGGGCCCGCACGCATGCACTGCCGACGCTCGGCAGCCTCGACAACGCGCTGCTCTGGCCCGACTTCAAGGCCGTCTGGCCCAGCGTCGCCGCCGGCGCGACCGGTTCGCCGGCCGACATCGTCGAGCCGTTCCAGACCGTCGGCCCGTTCTGGCTGCCCACGATCAACACCGCGCTGCTGCTGAGTTCGGGCGTCACGCTCACCATCGCCCACCACGCGCTGCGCGTGGGCCATCGTGCCCAGACGATCCGCTTCATGTGGCTCACCGTGCTCCTCGGCGTGATCTTCCTCGGCGTGCAGGGCTACGAGTACTTCCACCTCTACACCGACCTGAACCTCAAGCTCAGCTCGGGCGCCTACGGCTCGACCTTCTTCATGCTGACCGGCTTCCACGGCCTGCACGTGTTCATCGGCATGCTGATGCTGCTGTTCATCACGCTGCGGCTGCAAAAGGGCCATTTCACGCCTGAACGCCACTTCGGCTTCGAGGGCGCTGCGTGGTACTGGCACTTCGTGGACGTGGTCTGGCTCGGCCTCTACGTGTTGGTCTACTGGCTTTGACCGAACCTCGCGGCATGCAACAAAAGAAAAGGCGCCGTAAGGCGCCTTTTTCATGGTTCTCGTGGAACGAGCACCATCTACTTGCCGACCGGGAGCCCGGTGGGCTGGATGTAGCCGAACTTCCAGGCCAGCAGCATGCAGAGGAACAAAACCACCGACAGGCCGATCCGAAAGGTGAGCGCGCGCGCCATGCCGCCGGTCTTGGCGCGCCCGTTGCGCCCGTCTTTCAGCATGTAGAAGAGCGCGAAAGCCAGGCTCGCGAAGATGCCCACGAAAGCAAGGGCGATGAAATATTTCATGAACCCGATTATCGGCCGCATGCCTCGTCCGCTCCAGTGACGCCCGAACCTCTTCGCGCCGGCACGCGGCCCCGCCGGGGCCGCTTCCTGGTGGTGACGCTCGCCGCGGTGCTGACCGTCTGCACCACCGTGTCGCTGGGCCGCTGGCAGCTCTCGCGCGCGGCACAGAAAGAGGCGCTGCAGGCCGAGATCGATGCCCAGAAGCAGAAGCCGCCGCTCGAACAGGCCGACTTCCTCGCGCTGGCCTCGCCCGTCAACGAGCTGCACCGGCCGGTGCGGCTGCGCGGCCTGTGGTTGACGCCCCAGACGGTGTACCTCGACAACCGGCAGATGCACGGGGTGCCCGGCTTCTACGTGCTGACGCCGCTGGCGCTAGAGGGCACCGAGCAGACCGTGATGGTCCAGCGTGGCTGGGTGCAGCGCAATTTCAACGACCGCACGCAGCTCGGCGCGGTCGAGACACCGCCCGGCATCGTCGAGGTCACGGGCCTGATCGAGCCGCCGCCAGGGCATTTGTTCGAATTCGCCGGCAAGCCGGCAGCGGCCGCCTCGGCACCGGACGCCGCGGGGTCTTCGCCCATCCGGCAGAATCTCGACCTGGAAGCGTATCGCGCCGAAACCAAGCTGCCGCTGCGCACCGATGTGTCGCTGCAGCAGGTCGGCCCCGCCTCCGAGGGGTTGCAGCGCGACTGGCCGGCACCCGCTCTGGGTCTGGAGAAGCACTACGGCTATGCATTCCAGTGGTTCGGGCTCTCCGCCCTCGTGGTCATCCTCTATGTCTGGTTCCAAATCATTGCCCCCTTCCGCCGCTCCAGGCGCCGCACACGCGATGCAGCAGACCGCTTCTGACGAACCCCTGGGCCTGACGGTGCATTCGATGCCCTCGCCCAACCAGGCGCTCGATGGCGCCGAGGGCCGCCGCACGGTCATCGGGCGCTGGAAGATGATCGCCGTGATGCTGATGTGCGCGGCGCCTGTCATCGCGTCCTATTTCACCTATTACGTGATCCGCCCCGAGGGGCGCAGTGTCTACGGCGAACTCATCGACCCGCAGCGCACGCTGCCGACCTTCGCCGTCACCGACCGCAATGGCGCGCCCGTCGACCTGGCGACGCTCAAGGGCCAGTGGCTGCTGGTCGCGGTGGCCGACGCGGCCTGCAATGCGCTCTGCGAGCAGCAGCTCTACCTGCAGCGCCAGCTGCGCGAAAGCCTGGGCCGCGAAAAAGACCGTCTCGATCGCGTATGGCTCGTTAGCGACGCCGCGCCCATTCCCGAGCGCCTCGAGAACGGACTGCACGGCGCCACCGTGCTGCGCGTGCCGGCCGCCCAGCTCGCCGGTTGGCTGGCGCCCGTGCCCGGCCATGCGCTCGCCGAGCATCTGTATGTGGTCGACCCGATGGGCAACTGGATGATGCGTTTTCCGGCGCGCATGGATGCCAAGGGCGCGAGCCGCGCCAAGCGCGACCTCGATCGCCTGCTGCGTGCTTCTTCCTCCTGGGACGAGGCGGGGCGCTGACACCGCATGGACACCGCCGGCTCTCTCTACGACCTCACGCCCATCGCCTGGCTGATGGCGGCCGGCGTGCTGATCGCGCTGGGCCCGCTGGTGTGGGTCTGGCGCCGCAATGCGGGTGAGGGGCCGGCGCGCCGGTTGCATGCGCTCACGGTGCTGACGCTGTTCCTCACCTTCGACCTGACGCTCTTCGGTGCCTTCACCCGGCTCACCGATTCGGGTCTCGGCTGCCCCGACTGGCCCGGCTGCTACGGCAATGCCAGCCCGGTCGGCGCGCGCCATGAGATCGCGATGGCGCAGTCGGCCCAGCCGAGCGGCCCGGTGACCCACGGCAAGGCCTGGATCGAGATGATCCACCGCTATCTCGCCACCGGCGTGGGCGTGCTGATCCTCGCGCTCGCGGGCGCCACCTGGATCGTGCGGCGGCGCAGATCGGAAGAGCGTCGTGTAGGGAAAGAGTGTAGATCTCG
>CAMLCW010000375.1 GCA_946478645.1 uncultured Variovorax sp. | reverse complement strand
AGCACCAGCATCATCAGCATGCCGTTGATGTAGAGGCAGTCGAGCGCCATCACGCGGTCCTGCGCGGTCGGCCCGATCAGCAGGCGCCAGAGCGCGCAGAGCATCGCCACGGCCAGCAGGAACAGCGCGGCCTTGAGGGCCCAGAAAAGCACGGGCGTCATGATTCGAAGATCTCCATCAGCGGGCGTTCGTAGCGCGTCTTGATCATCTCGATGAAGGCGGCTTCGTCGTCGAGGTCGAACAGGTGGATCAGCAGCGTGCTTCGGTCGAACGCGATCTCGCCCCAGGCGGTGCCCGGCGTCAGGCACATGATCATGGCCAGCACCGCGAGGGCATTGGGGTCGCGCAGCTCGAGCGGGACCTGCACGAACTTTGCGCTGATCTGCGAGGTGCGGCGCGTGAGCAGCAGGCGCGCCACGTCGTAGGCCGACTTGAGCATGTCCCAGACGACGACGAACACCAGCCGCAGCGCCAGGCCGGGCCGACGCATGCGCACCGGGGCGGGGCGCAGGCCCTGCGTCAGCAGCGGCACGGCAATGGCCATCACGGCCGCAGACACCAGCGTGGCGGCGTCGAGCGACTGGCTCAGCAGCAGCCACACCACGAACAGCGCCAGCGAGAGCGGCAGCGAAGGGATCCAGCGCTTCATGGCCTGGCCTCCTTCGCCGGGCGCGGCGGGTTGGGCACTTGCCGCGCGTCCATCACCGCCTTGCGGTATGCCGTGGGCGTGCGCAGGCCCTCGGCCGTGGCGATCGCGTGGCGCATGACGGGGCCGGCCCAGACCGTCAGCGCCACGCAGGCCGCGAGCAGCGCGGCCACCGGGAGCACTTCGAGCGCGGGCAGCGCGGGCATGGTGGGATGCGGCTGGGTCCAGAAATGCCGGATGCCGGTGCGGCTCAGCGCGATCAGCGCGAGGAAGCCCGAGGCCAGCAGCAAGCCGAGGAAGATCCACGCGGGCGTCGAGGTGCCGCTGGTCACGAAGGCGCCCGACAGCATGGCGAACTTGCCGACGAAGCCCGACAGCGGCGGCAGGCCCGCGAGCAGCAGCGTGCAGCCGATGAAGCTCAGGCCCAGGAAGGCGATGCCGGCCGGAATGGCGCGGCCGTAGAGGGCCTGCGCCTCGTCGTCGAGGTTCACGTCGTCGACCACGCGCAGGTCTTCGGCGAGGAAGGGCGCATTGCCGGCCTGCTCGTGCGGCGCGACGCTCAGGCCGGCATTGCGCCAGCGCTCGATCATGTCGATCAGCAGGAAGAAGGCGCTGACCGCGAGCGTCGAGCTCAGCAGGTAATAGAGCGCGCCGGCCCAGACTGCGGTTTCGCCGAGCCCGATGGCCGCGATCAGCGTCCCGGCCGACACCAGCACACTGAAGCCCGCGAGGTTGGAGAGCCGCTGTGTACCGACGATGCCGAGTGCGCCCGCGAACAGCGTGGCGAGGCCGATCGCGATCAGCACCGACTGGCCGAGCGCGGCCGAGGCGCCGGTGTCGGGCGCGAAGAGCACGGTCCACAGCCTGAGCAGCGTGTAGACGCCGAGCTTGGTGAGCAGCGCGAACACGGCGCCGACCGGCGACACCGCGGCGCTGTAGGCCGGCACGAGCCAGAAGTTGAGCGGCCAGGCGCCGGCTTTGGCGAAGAAGGCGGTCGCGAGGATGGCCGCGGCCGCATGCACGAGGCCGCGGTCGGCCGCGTCGAGCTGCGCGATGCGCATGCCGAGGTCGGCCATGTTGAGCGTGCCGGTCACGCCGTAGAGCAGCGAAGCACCGATGAGGAACAGCGCCGAGGCCGCGAGGTTGATCGCGATGTAGTGCAGCCCGGCCTGCACGCGCAGCCGGCCCGAGCCGTGCAGCAGCAGGCCGTAGGAGGCTGCGAGCATGACCTCGAAGAACACGAACAGGTTGAACAGGTCGCCCGTGAGGAAGGCGCCGTTCAGGCCCATGAGCTGCAATTGCAGCAGCGGATGGAAATGCACGCCGGCCCGGTCCCAGCGCGAGGTCGAGTAGATGGAGGCCGCGAACGCCACCACGCCGGTGAGCGCGACCATCATGCTGGAGAGCCGGTCCGCCACGAGCACGATGCCGAACGGCGCCTGCCAGTTGCCCGGCAGGTAGATGCCGATCGAGCCCGGGCCGTCGCCGGTGTCGGGCGCATTCACCCAGCGCAGCAGCGCCAGCGCGGCCAGCAGGCCCGCGAGGCCCGAGATCACGCTCAGCGCCGACTTGGTGCGGCGGCGGCGCTCGCCGAGCAGCATCATCAGTGCGGCCGTGACGAGCGGCAGCAGGATCGGCACCGCCACCAGGTGCGGCATGCCGAACTCGAGCAGCCGGTCGAGCAGGTGCACGAGGCCGGTCATTCCGCCGCCTCCTGCCGCTCTTCGCCATCCACGTGGTCGGTGCCGGTGAGGCCGCGCGAGGCCAGCAGCACCACCAGGAACAGCGCGGTCATCGCGAAGCCGATCACGATCGCGGTGAGCACCAGGGCCTGCGGCATCGGGTCGGCGGTGTTGGCGAGCGTGGCGGTGAAGCCCTCGATCAGCACCGGCTCGCTGTCGACCTTGAGCCGGCCCATGCTGAAGATGAACAGGTTGACCGCATACGAGATGAGGGTCAGGCCCATGATGACCTGGAAGGTGCGCGGACGCAGCAGCAGGTACACCCCCGAGCCGGTGAGCACGCCGATGGCGATGGCGAGCACGGCTTCCATCAGCGTGCGCCCTCCGCGGCCGTGGCGGCCGCTGCGGCGGCGGCTTCGGCCGCCTTCTCGTCCTGCTCGGCGGCCCAGCGGTGGCTCCGGATCGATTGGTGCGCGAGCGCGGTGAGTATCAGCATGGTGGCGCCGAGCACCAGCGCGAACACGCCGATGTCGAAGAAGAGGGCGCTGGGCACGTGCAGCTCGCCAAGGATCGGAACATGCAGGTGCGCGGTGTGCGTGGTCATGAACGGATAGCCGAGCAGCACGGCACCGCTGCCGGTCGCCATGGAAAGCAGCAGCCCGACCGCGATCCAGCGGCGCGGATAGATGCGCAGGTGCTCCTCGACCCATTCGGTGCCCGACACGATGAACTGCAACACCAGCGCGACCGACATCACGAGGCCGGCGACGAAGCCGCCGCCCGGTGCGTTGTGCCCGCGCATGAAGAAATACACCGACACCAGCACCGCGAGCGGCAGCAGCAGCCGCACCAGCACCGCGGGCACCATCAGGTAGCCGACCGCGGTGTCCTTGGCAAGCCGCGGATTCAGCAGGTCGCTGCTGCCGTCGTCGGTCTGCAAGCGCTGCTGCGGCGGCAGCGCCATCGATTCCCTGGCCGGGCGGAAGCGGCGCAGCAGCGCATAGACCGTGAGCGCGACCACGCCAAGCACGGTGATCTCGCCGAAAGTGTCGAAACCGCGAAAGTCGACCAGCATCACATTGACCACGTTGGTGCCGCCGCCCTCGGTGAGCGCGCGTTCGAGGAAGAACGGCGAGATGCTCTGCGGGAATGGCCGCGTCATCATGAGCCAGGCCAGCGCCGCCATGCCGCTGCCGGCGCCCGCGGCCACCAGCAGGTCGCGCCCGCGCCGGCCCCAGGGCTTGAGCCGCGCGCGTGCGGGCTGCACCGCATCCTTGCTGCGGGTCGGCAGCCAGCGCAGGCCGAGCAGGATCAGCACCGTGGTGACCGCTTCCACGACGAGTTGCGTGAGCGCGAGGTCGGGCGCCGAGAACCAGATGAAGGTGATGCAGCAGACGAGGCCCGCGGCGGACGCGAGCATCAGTGAAGCGAGCCGGTGGAACTTGGCCTGCCACGCCGCGGCGAGCGCACAGATGCCGCCGATGAGCCAGGTCATGGCGAACATCGGCGAGAACGGCAGCGGCGCGCGGTCGCCGCGCGCCACGGGGGCGGTCCAGAGCGCGGCCGCGGCGCCGGCCGCTGCCACCACCACCAGCAGCAGCAACTGCGCCTGCATGCGCCGGGTGCCGAGCACGCGGCGGCTGCGCCGGCCGGCCTCGCTGAGCTGCGCGAGCGCATGCTCGAAGATCAGCTGGCCGTCCAAGCGGTGCAGCAGCGGCGTGTGTTCGAGTTCGCCGCGCGCGCGGCGGCGGCGCTGCGACAGGTAGAGCACTGCGCCGCCGGCCAGCGCGACGAAGCTCATCGCAAGCGGCAGGTTGAAGCCGTGCCACACCGCAAGGCTGTAGGCCGGCAGCACGCCGCCCACCACCGGCTGCGCCGCGGCCGCGAGCAGGGCACCGATCGACCATGCTGGCGCCACGCCCACCACCAGGCACACCAGCACCAGCAGCTCGACCGGCACGCGCATCCAGTGCGGCGGCTCGTGCGGCTGCTTGGGCACGTCGGGGCCGCAGGGCGGGCCGAAGAACACGTCGAACACAAGGCGCGCCGAATAGGCCACGCTGAAGACCCCCGCCACCGTGGCGATCACCGGCAGGCTGAAGTCGATCCAGGGCGTGGACTGGATGAACACGGTCTCGGCGAAGAACATCTCCTTCGACAGGAAGCCGTTGAGCAGCGGCACGCCGGCCATCGCGGCGCTGGCGATGATGGCCAGCGTGCCAGTGATCGGCATCAGCCGCATCAGGCCGCTGAGCTTGCGGATGTCGCGCGTGCCGGTCTCGTGGTCGATGATGCCGGCCGCCATGAAGAGCGACGCCTTGAATGTCGCGTGGTTCATGATGTGGAACACCGCCGCCACCGCGGCGAGCGGGCTGTTGAGCCCCAGCAGCAGCGTGATGAGCCCGAGGTGCGAGATGGTCGAGTAGGCCAGGAGCGCCTTCAGGTCGCGCTGGAACATCGCGATGAAGCCGCCGAGCAGCAGCGTGATCGCCCCCGCGCCGCCGACCAGCCAGAACCACTGCTCGGTGCCCGAGAGCACGGGCCACAGGCGCGCCATGAGGAACACGCCGAGCTTCACCATGGTGGCCGAGTGCAGGTAGGCCGACACCGGCGTCGGCGCCGCCATGGCGCGCGGCAGCCAGAAGTGGAACGGGAACTGCGCGCTCTTGGTGA
>CAMLCW010000374.1 GCA_946478645.1 uncultured Variovorax sp. | reverse complement strand
CGTTGCGGTGGCACTGGCCGAACTCGCCGTAGCGCAGCGGCAGGTCGCGGTAGCTGCGCAGGTCGCTCTTGAAGATCAGCACGTGGCCCGGGCAGTTCATCGGCTTGAGCGCGTACTCGCGCTTCTCCGACTCCGTCGTGAACATGTTGTCGCGGTAGTTCTGCCAGTGGCCCGTCTTCTCCCACAAGCTCTTGTCGAGGATCTGCGGGCCCTTCACTTCCCAGTAGCCCGTGTCGCGGTAGATCGCGCGCATGTACTGCTCGACCTGTTGCCAGATCGCCCAGCCCTTGGGGTGCCAGAACACCACGCCCGGCGCCACTTCGTCGATGTGGAACAGGTCGAGTTCTTTGCCGAGCTTGCGGTGGTCGCGCTTTTCGGCTTCTTCGATGCGCTGGATGTACTGGTCGAGCTGCTTCTTGTCGGCCCAGGCCGTGCCGTAGATGCGCTGCAGCTGCTCGTTCTTGGCGTCGCCGCGCCAGTAGGCGCCGGCCAGCTTCGTGAGCTTGAAGACCTTCAGGAAGCGCGTGTTCGGCACGTGCGGGCCGCGGCACATGTCGACGTATTCCTGGTGGTAGTACAGGCCCATGGCCTGCTCGTCGGGCATGTCCTCGACGAGGCGCAGCTTGTAGTCTTCGCCACGCGACTTGAAGACCTCGATCACTTCGGCACGCGGCGTCATCTTCTTGACGACGTCGTAGTCCTGCGCGATCAGTTCGCGCATGCGCGCCTCGATGGCGGCCATGTCCTCGGGCGTGAACGGACGCTCGTAGGCGATGTCGTAGTAGAAGCCTTCCTCGATCACCGGGCCGATCACCATGCGCGCCGTCGGGTAGAGCTGCTTCACGGCATGGCCGACGAGGTGGGCCGTCGAGTGGCGGATGATCTCCAGGCCCTCGTCGTCCTTGGGCGTGATGATCTGCAGCTTGGCGTCATGGTCGATGACGTCGCTGGCGTCGACCAGCCGGCCATCGACCTTGCCGGCCACCGTCATCTTGGCGAGGCCCGGGCCGATGGACTGGGCAACTTCGGCCACCGAAACCGGGCCGGGGAACTCGCGGCGCGAGTTGTCGGGAAGCGTGATCTGGATCATGTGAGAAACCTGCTGAGAAAAAGCAAAAAGCGCGGGGGTTGGCCGCGCTTTGCTGGGGTCTGGTTGGCTGGAAGAACCAGCGCGCGCGGCCTAACGGGCCGTCTCGACGAAGCTGCCTTCTTCGAGACGGACAACCAGTGCGGTGTCCGTAGTTCGCGGTGTCATAACCAGATTGCCTTTCTCGCCCTTGTTGGTGACGGAGGAAAGCGGCGATTCTAGCCGCAGCGACGAAAAAAAGCCCGGCGCGCGGGCCGGGCTCTTGGCAGGCGGGACGCCCGCCGGTCAGTGGAACTGTTCTTCCTCGGTCGAACCGGTCAGCGCCTTGACGCTGGACGAGCCGCCCTGCACCACGGTGGTGACGTCGTCGAAGTAGCCCGCGCCGACTTCCTGCTGGTGCGACACGAAGGTGTAGCCCTGCTCGCGCGCCGCGAATTCCGGCTCCTGCACCATCTCGACGTAGTGCTTCATGCCTTCGCCGCGCGCATAGGCGTGCGAGAACTTGAAGGTGTTGTACCAGTTGCTGTGGATGCCGGCCAGCGTGATGAACTGGTACTTGTAGCCCATGGCCGAGAGCTCGTCCTGGAACGACGCGATGGTCTTGTCGTCGAGGTGCTTCTTCCAGTTGAACGACGGCGAGCAGTTGTAGCTCAGCAGCTTGCCGGGGAACTTGGCATGCATGGCATCGGCGAATTCGCGTGCGAAGCCGAGGTCGGGCGTGCCGGTTTCGCACCACACCAGGTCGGCCACTTCGGCATAGGCCAGGCCGCGGCTGATGGCCTGCTCCAGGCCGTTCTTGACGCGGAAGAAGCCCTCCTGCGTGCGCTCGCCAGTCAGGAACGGCTTGTCGTTGGCGTCATGGTCGGAGGTGATCAGGTTGGCGGCTTCGGCGTCGGTGCGGGCCAGCACGATGGTCGGCACGCCCATCACGTCGGCGGCGAAACGCGCAGCCTGCAGCTTCTCGACGGCCTCGTGCGTCGGCACCAGCACCTTGCCGCCCATGTGGCCGCACTTCTTGACGGCGGCCAGCTGGTCTTCGAAGTGCACGCCCGCGGCACCGGCGGCGATCATGTTCTTCATCAGCTCGAAGGCGTTGAGCACGCCGCCGAAGCCGGCTTCGGCGTCGGCCACGATCGGCAGGAAGAAGTCGATGAACTCCTTGTCGCCGGGATTCAGGCCGCGGCCCCACTGGATCTCGTCGGCGCGCTTGAAGGTGTTGTTGATGCGGCGGACCATGGCCGGCACCGAGTCGTAGGCGTAGAGCGACTGGTCGGGGTACATGGTCTCCGAGGTGTTGCCGTCGGCAGCCACCTGCCAGCCCGACAGGTACACGGCTTCGAGCCCGGCCTTGGCCTGCTGCAGCGCCTGGCCGCCCGAGATGGCGCCGAAGGAGTTGACGTAGCCCTTCTTGGCACCGCCGTTGATCAGGTCCCACAGCCGTTCGGCGCCGCGGCGTGCGAGCGTGTTCTCGATCGGCAGCGAGCCGCGCAGGCGGACCACGTCGGCGGCGCTGTAGTTGCGCTTGATGCCCTTCCAGCGCGGGTTGGTGGCCCAGTCTTTCTCGAGGGCGGCAATCTGCTGTTCGCGGCTCAGTTGTTCGGTGAGGGTCTGGGGCATGGTCACTCCGTGAGGTTGGTTGAAAGGGGTCGGCCGCTGGGGGCCTTGGCATCCACTTTAAACCCGCGCCCTACTCTTATGTCTTATAGAAGACATATTTTTGCATCAACAAAATCAATAACTTAGCGCGATATCCCTCCATATGAAATTATTTTTCTCATATCGAGAAAAAATATTGCAACGCAGCAGGCCAACTTTCCGCATTGTGCAATCCATCTTTCAGTGTGAAAACTGGACTCTCGCACCGTCCCGCTGCGGCATCATCGGCTTCTCTGCCACCCGCCACCCAGTCGATTGAACGCTGCCCCCACCTCGAGCCGCCTCGCGGCCTATGGCTGCCTGGCCCTGAGCATGTCGCTCGTCGGCGCCTACGTGGCCCTTTCCAAACCCCTGACCGCCGCGTTCCCGGTGCTGCTGCTCGCGTGGCTGCGCTTCGGCATCGCCGCGCTCGCCATGCCGCACTGGCTGCGCCGAGCGCCGGGCGAGCCCCCCATGAGCAGGCGCACGCGATGGCTCGTCTTTCTCGAATCTTTCCTCGGCAACTTCCTGTTCTCGATCTGCATGCTGTTCGGCGTGAGCATGACGAGCGCGGTGTCGGCCGGCGTCATCATGGCGTCGATCCCCGCCGCGGTCGCGGTCGCGAGCTGGCTGTTCCTGCGCGAGCGGATCACGGTGCGTGTTGCGCTCGCCATCGGATGCGCGGCATTCGGCATCGGCCTGCTGGCGCTCGCGCCGGCGCATGCGCCCGCGGCAGCCCCCGGTGGCATGGCGCGCTCGGCGATGCCATGGCTCGGCAACCTGCTGGTCTTCTGCGCGGTGCTCTGCGAGGCCGCGTACGCGGTGATCGGCAAGTCGCTCACGGGCCGGCTCGGACCGAAGCGGATCTCCTCGCTGATCAATCTCTGGGGCTTCGTGCTGTCGATGCCGTTCGGCGTGTGGCTCGCATGGCACTTCGACTTCTCGGCCGTGCGCATCGAGATGTGGGGGCTGCTCGTGCTCTATGCGCTCGCCGCGAGCATCTGGACGGTGTGGCTCTGGATGACGGGCCTGCGCCATGTGCCCGCTGCGCAGGCCGGCGTGTTCACCGTGATGCTGCCCGTGAGCGCTGCACTCGTGGGTGTGCTCGCACTGGGGGAAAACCTCTCTGCCGCGCAGTTGGCTGCGTTCGCGCTCGCACTGCTTGGCGTCGTGCTTGCCACCTGGCCCGCACGCCGGAGCTGAAGAGACGCACGCGCCCCTCTGAAAAAACAACAGCTCCCAATGAAAAAAGCGTTTTTTCCCTTGGAAACGCGTTTTTTCTCATTTAGCATCCGCAATGCCACTGGAGACGACAGTCTTTCATTGGTGAACGTTCAACCAAAAAAGGAAATCAACCATGGCAACTGCAAAGAAGGCTCCGGCCAAGAAAGCTCCGGCTAAAAAGGCTGCACCTGCGAAGAAGGCGGCCCCCGCCAAGAAGGCCGCTGCACCTGCAAAGAAGGCTGCCGCTCCTGCGAAGAAGGCTGCACCGGCCAAGAAGGCTGCTCCTGCGAAGAAGGCCCCTGCCAAGAAGGCCGCTCCCGCCAAGAAGCGCACGCCCAACGCCGCCTTCATGAAGGCGCTGACGCCCAGCCCGGCACTCGCCGCTGTGGTCGGCTCGACGCCGCTGCCGCGCACCGCCGTCGTGAGCAAGCTGTGGGACTACATCAAGAAGAACAACCTGCAGGACAAGGCCAACAAGCGCAACATCAACGCCGACGCCAAGCTGAAGGAAATCTTCGGCAAGCCGCAAGTCTCGATGTTCGAACTGGCCGCGCTGATTGGCAAGCACGTCAAGTAAGCGCAGGAGCCCCGTGCTCCGCCATCAAGAAAGCCCGCGTCGCGGGCTTTTTTTTCGCCTGTGCTTCAGCCCCCCGCCTGCTGCTTCGCAGCGCGCGTGATCGTGCCCAGCGTGCCGCGCGTGGTGATCACCTCGGGGTCGAGCGGAATCTCGATCAGGGTGCCGGTGTCGGCCGCCAGCGCGCGCAGCAGCGCGGCCTCGAACTGCGCGGTCTCGGTCACGCGCTCGGCCGCATAGCCGTAGGCGCGCGCGAGGCCGCAGAAATCGGGGTTGCGCAGCGCGGTGCCGCTGGTGCGCTCGGGGTACTCGCGTTCCTGGTGCATGCGGATGGTGCCGAACATGCCGTTGTTGAGCAGCACGATGATCGTCTTGCCACCGTGCTGGGCGGCCGTCGCGAGCTCCTGCCCGGTCATGAGGAAATCGCCGTCGCCCGCGATCGTGAAGCCCACGCGGCCGGTCGCGAGGTTGGCCGCGATGGCCGCCGGCACGCCGTA
>CAMLCW010000373.1 GCA_946478645.1 uncultured Variovorax sp. | reverse complement strand
CACGATGGCGCTCGGCCCCTCGCCGCGCGGGCGACCGGGCTCGGCATGCAGCACGGCGTCGAAACCGTGCAGGCGTACGCGGCCGTCGTCGGCCACCGCATCGGGGCCGAGCAGCATGCGGTAGCGCGCGAGGCTGGCCGCGACGTCGTGCACCGCGATCTGCACTTCGGCAATGCCGCGCGCACCGTTGGCATGGCGGCGCACCTCGCCTTCGGGCACGCGCAGCGCCCGCGGCGTGATGTCGGCGCAGAGAAAGGGCAGGTCGTGCCTGGTTTGCCGCGCCGAGCTCCACGCGATCTGCACGCCGTCGGGCCGCTGCCGGGCGCCGGGCACGGCGGTCAGTTCGGACAGTCCGCGTTCGCGCGCGGCGGCCACGGCGGCGTCGATGTCGTCGGGCCACAACGCGAAGTCGACCAGGCCTTCACCGGCCGCATCGAGCACGCGCCACCAGCGTTCCTCGGGCGAGGGCGCCGAGTAGGCGATCAGCTCGAGGTAGCTGCCGTCGTCGAACACCGCGAGCGCATTCGCGGTGTTGCGCCCCGGGTGCCTGCCGCCGGCGATGACGTTGAAGCCGGCGCGCCGGTAGTCGGCCACCGCCTCGTCGAGCGATGCGACGGCGATCACCACATGGTCCAGCGCCATGGGCATCGTCATTCCTCCAGCTTCAGCTTGGTCTCGCGCACGAAGGCGGTCCAGCGCTCGAACTCCGCGCGGGTATGCCGGTCGACGCCCGGTCCGTCGGTGGCCATGACCTCGAAGCCCGCGTCCGTGAGCCGCCTTTTCACCTCGGGCGCCTGCAGCGCGGCGCGGAAGCCTTCTGTGAGCGGGGCCAGCTTGTCGGCCGGCGTGGCCGCGGGCGCGAAGATGCCGATCCACGAATAGGCCTGGAAGCCCGGAAAGCCCGACTCGGCCACCGTGGGCACGTCGGGAAGGTCGGGCAGGCGCTGGGTGCCGGTGACGGCCAGCGGCTTGATCTTGCCCGCGGCGATCTGGCCCTTGAGCGCGGCGTAGCTCAGCAGCGTGAGCTGCGAGACGTCGCCCACCACGGCCTGCACGGCCGGCCCGCCGCCGCCATAGGGCACGTGCAGCACGTAGATGCCGGCGCGGCGCTTGATGTCTTCCATCACCAGGTGGTTCATCGAGCCGACGCCGGTCGATGCGTAGCTGAAGCGCGAAGGTTCTTTTTTCGCCGCGGCGATGAAGCCGCGCAGGTCCTTGGCCGGCACCGAGGCCGAGGCGCCGATCACCAGCGGGAAGCGCACCGCCAGCGTGACGCCAGCGAAGTCCTTGAAGGTGTCGTAGGGCAGGCGCGACTTGGCGATCGGGTTGATCGCATGCGTGTCGAAGGCCACCAGCACGGTGTTGCCGTTGGGCGCCGACTTGGCCACATGGCTGGTGGCCAGTTGGCTGGCCGCACCGGGCCTGTTCTCGACCACCACGGGCCGGCCCAGACGCTTTTCGAGTTCGGGCTGCATGATGCGCGCCGCGATGTCGGTGCTGCCGCCGGGCGGAAAGGTGACGACCATGTGCAGCGGCGCGTCGGACGACTGCGCCGCGGCGGCGCCCGCCAGGCTCAGGGCGGCCGCGGCCAGCAGGGTGCGGCGGCGATGGGTTGGGATCTGCATCATGTTGGCCTTTCGATGTGAGTGACTTCTTCCGTTCGGCGTTTCGCTTTTCTTTCTTCGATTCTTGCTCAACCCATCCACTGGCTGACCGGCACCGCCGTGTCCTGCAAGGGCTGCGAGACCACGTCGACCAGCGCCGGGCCGTCGTGCGCCAGCGCCGCCTTGAGCGCCGCTTCGAGCCGGGCCGGGTCTTCCACGCGCCAGGCCTTCACGCCGAAGGCTTCGGCCACGCGCGCATGGTCGGTGCGGTTGAAGTCGACCGAGAAGTAGCGCTCGTCGTAGCCGGTCTTCTGGCTCGCCTTGATCCAGCCGAACACCGCGTTGGAGAACACGATCATCTTCAGCGGCACGCCGCGCCGCACGATGGTTTCCATCTCGCCGCAGGTGAAGCCGAAGCTCCCGTCGCCCATGACCGAGACCACCACGGCGTCGGGCCGGCCGAAGGCCGCGCCGACGCCCGCGGCCATCGAGAAGCCGAGCGCGCCGTGGGCGCGGTTGGTGATGAAGTGGCGCCCGGCCTGCGGCGCATCGAAGTAGGCCGCGAAGTACGGGCAGGGCGTGCCGGGGTCGGCCACCACCACCGCGTTGGCGGGCAGCAGCCGGTTCAGTGCATCGACCACGCGCTCGGGCTTGATGGGGCGATCGGTCGATTTCGCCAGGCCCGCGAAGAAGGCCTGCTTCTGCGCGCGGCTGCGCGCCACGATGGCGCGGCCGTCGGCGGCATCGGCCGGCCGGTGCGCAATGCGGTCGCGCACCGCCGCGGCCAGCGCCGCCAGGCCCAGGCGCGCGTCGCCGACCAGCGCCACGTCGGTGCGGTAGTTGGTGGCGATGGTGCCGGGGTCGATGTCGAGGTGCAGGATCACGACCTCGCGCGCCGGCATCTTCCAGTGCTCGGTGGTGGTCGAGCCCGCGCGTGCGCCGACGAACAGCACCAGGTCGGCCTCGGCGATGACATCGCGCGTGGCCTCGACACCGCCGTTGGTGCCGATCACGCCTGCATTCAGCGGATGGCTGCTCGGCAGGCTGCCGCTGCCGCTGATGGTGATGCAGACCGGCGCGTTCAGCTGCGTGGCCAGCGACTCCAGTTCGGCATGGCCGCCCGAGATGACCACGCCGCCGCCGCAGACGATGACCGGGCAGCGCGCCGCCGCGAGCTTGTCGGCCGCGCGTTCGACCTCGGCCGGGTCGGGCGCGAAGCGGTAGGCGGGGTAGCGGTCGTGCCCCGGCTGGGCCCAGACCTCGGCCGGATCGATTTCGTGCTTCTGCACGTCGTAGGGCAGGCAGATGTGCGTGGCGCCGGGCCGGCCGGTGACCATGGCGCGGAACGCACTGCGCACCGCATGCGGGATCTGGTCGACGCGGTCGATGGTGGTGTTCCACTTGGTCAGCGGCTGGTAGAGCGCCTGTTGGTCGAGCTCGGTCAGCGGGAACTTGCCGCGTGCGCCGACCGACACGTCGGAGGTGATGCCCAGCACCGGAATGGCCGATTCGTTGGCCTCCACCAGCCCGGGCAGCAGGTAGGTCGCGCCGCCGCCGCTCGGGCCTTCGCAGATGCCGGGCTTGCCGGTGACGCGCGCATAGGCGTCGGCCATGTAGGCGGCGCTGCGCTCGTCGCGCGTGAGCACGTGGTCCATGCCGTGGTCGAGCCGCGCCAGTGCGTCGTAGAAGGGCAGGCTGGTGTCGCCGCACAAGCCGAAGATGTGCTTGACGCCGTTGAGTTGCAGCATGCGCACCAGCGCGTCGGCGCCGTTCATGGATGACATTCGATAAGCTCCAGCGGGGTGGATCCGTGAGCGGATCCAGTTAAGAACGCATTTCAGTATACTTAAAAGCATGCACAAGACAAGCGGCAGCCCGGTGGTGGCGCCCGTCCCCGTCGCACCGATCTCCAAGCTGCGGCGCGAACGCGGCTCGGGCGTCTTCGAGGCGCTGCGCGACATGGCGATCTCCTACCAGCTCAAGCCGGGAGAGCGCCTCAGCGAGATCGAGCTGGCCGAACGGCTGGGGGTGAGCCGCACGCCCGTGCGCGAGGCGCTGGCCCGGCTGGTGAACGACGGCTTCCTGCTGCCTGCCACGCGCGGCTTCGTGCGCCGCCCGCTCGACGTGCAGGAGACGCTCGATCTGTACGAGGCGCGCGTGGCGGTCGAAAGCGCCTGCCTGTCGCTCGCGATCCTGCGCGCCACCGACGAGGACATCGCCCAGGCCCGCAGCTACCTGGCCGGCAGCCGCAAGGCGCCGCCCGATGCGCCGGTGGAGCAACTGGTGGAGCTCGACGAAGGCTTCCATCTGCGCATTGCCGACATGGCGCGCAACCAGGAACTGCGCCGCATGCTGGGTGTGCTGAACGAGCGCATCCGCTTCATTCGCTGGATCGACATGGAGAACGTGGGGCGCGACGCCACGCAGAAGGAGCACCAGCAGATCCTCAAGGCGCTGGCCGCGCGCGACGAGGCAGCGGCGCAGTGCGTGCTCAAGGAGCACATCGGGCTGCGCAAGGAGCAGATCGTGGATGCCATCGCCAAAGGATTGGCGCGGATCTACCTGCCCGCCGAACGGCGTGGCTGAATCGCAGGGCCGGGCAGGTTCAGAACGCAGCGTGCGCGGCCGGGCGCGCACGACACGACGGTCGCGGCACGGCGATGCTGACACCTTCGATCGCGCCGGCGATCGAGCGCGCCACCGCCTCGGCGGGCACCGCGATGCGGCCGGCCGGCATGCCGCGCGCCGTGCCCACGTCGGGGCGCACCACCGTCACGCGCACGCGGCCGGCATGCTCCTGCCGCAGGCCTTCGGACACCGCGTCGATCGCGTACTGCGTGCCGCAATAGACGGCCGCGTTCGGCGACACGCCCTCGGCCGGTACCGGCGCCACGTTGACGATGTGGCCCGCACCCTGTTCCTGCATCGTCGGCAGCACCGCCGCCATGCCGAGCAGAACGCCGCGCAGGTTGACGTCGATCATCAGCTCCCACTCGTCGACCTTGCGCGTCCACAGCGGCGCGAGCGGCATCACGCCGGCGGCATTGACCAACACGTCGATGCGGTCGTGCTGCTCGAGCGCGAATTCGGCAAACGATTCGACGTCGGGGCGCCACGTCACGTCGAGCCGCTGCCAGCTCGCGTTGCCGCCTTCGTCGGCGATCAGCCGGGCCAACGCTGCGAGCCGCTCGGTGCGGCGGGCGCCGAGCACCACCTTGGCGCCGCGGCGCGCCAGCAGCCGCGCAGTGGCTTCGCCGATGGCGCCGCTCGCGCCGGTGATGAGGACGACTTTCTCCTGGATTGCGCTCATGTGAAACTCCTCTGCGGTCTGTCTGAAGCATGGCGCAGGGGCTGCGCCGGCCATGCAGAGAAGTTTCGCGCCGACCGTGCGGCGGGCGGTAGACGAATCGAACGGGGTTCTTGCCCGATCCTGCAAT
>CAMLCW010000372.1 GCA_946478645.1 uncultured Variovorax sp. | reverse complement strand
GCAGGAATGTCGTAGCGCAGGTGGACCGCGCTCGACACCTTGTTGACGTTCTGGCCGCCCGCGCCCTGGGCGCGGATAGCGCTGAACTCGACCTCGGCGGGGTCGATCAGGAGCGGTGGGCGAGGCATGCCCGCCAGTGTGCCTTCAAACGCGTTCAAACACCGCGGCGATGCCCTGGCCGCCGCCGATGCACATCGTGACCAAGGCGTAGCGGCCGCCGACGCGGTGCAGCTCGGCAATCGCCTTCGTCGTGATGATCGCGCCGGTCGCGCCCACCGGATGGCCGAGCGAGATGCCCGAGCCGTTGGGGTTGACCTTGGCCGGATCGAAGCCCAGCTCCTTGATGACCGCGCAGGCCTGCGCCGCGAAGGCTTCGTTCGATTCGATCACGTCGAAGTCGGCGACCTTCAGGCCGGTGCGCTCCAGCACCTTGCGCGTGGCCGGCACCGGGCCGATGCCCATGTAGCCCGGCTCGACGCCCGCATGCGCATAGCCCACCAGGCGTGCCAGCGGCTTGAGCCCGTCGGACTTGACGCGCGCGCCCTCGGCCAGCACCACGGCCGCCGCGCCGTCGTTGATGCCCGACGCGTTGCCGGCGGTGACGAGGCCGTCCTTCTTGAAGGCGGGCTTCATCTTCGACAGTGCTTCGGCGCTGGTGTCGGCGCGCACATGCTCGTCGGTGTCGAACAGCACCACGCCCTTGCGCGTCTTCACCTCGACCGCCACGATCTGTTCCTTGAAGCGGCCCGCGGCAATGGCCGCCGCCGCGCGCTGCTGGCTGGTGGCGGCCAGTTCGTCCATCTGCTCGCGCGTGATGCCGTAGCGCGCGGCCACGTTCTCGGCGGTGATGCCCATGTGGATCTTCTCCCACGGGTCGTGCAGGATGCCGAGCATGTAGTCGAGCAGCTGCACGTCGCCCATGCGCGCACCGTAGCGCGCGGCCGTGTCGAAGTACGGGCCGCGGCTCATCGACTCCGAGCCGCCGCCGATCGCGATGTCGCAGTCGCCGAGCGCAATCGCCTGCGCCGCCGACACGATCGCCTGCAGGCCCGAGCCGCAGAGGCGGTTGACGTTGAAGGCCGGCGTCTCGATCGGGCAGCCCGCGTCGATGGCCGCCACGCGGCTCAGGTAGGCGTCCTTCGTGTCGGTGGGAATCACGTTGCCCATCACCACATGCCCGATGGCTGAAGGCGCAAGGCCGCTGCGCTCGATCGCGGCTTTGACCGCGGTGGTGGCGAGCTGGGTGTTGGGCACGTCCTTCAGCGAACCGCCGAAAGTGCCGATGGCCGTGCGGGCGGTGCCGACGACGAAGATATCGCGTGAGGTCATGGGGTGCTCCTGGATGAAGAAAGTGGAAAAAGGATTCAGCGGCCTTCGAAGCGCGCCGGCTGCTTGGCGAAGAAGGCGTCGACGCCGGTGCGGAAGTCGGCCGTGGCGGCACAGACCTGGAAGGCGGCCGATTCGGCCTCGAGCTGCGCCGGCAGTTCGCGATCGAAGCTGGCGCGCATCAGGCGTCGCAGCTGGCCGAGCGCCACCGTCGGCCCGTTGGCCAGCCGTCCGGCGAGCGCCATCGCTTCGGAGGCCAGCGCCTCGGCGGGCACCACACGGTTGATGAGTCCGATGCGCTCGGCCGCGGCGGCGTCGAGCGTGTCGCCGAGCAGCGCGATCTCCAGCGCACGCCGCAACCCCACCCAGCGCGGCAATGCCCACGAGGCTCCCACATCGCAGCTGGTGCCGATGTTCACGTAGGCCAGGTTGAAGCGCGTGCCCTCGGCCGCGAGCACGAAGTCGGCCTGCAGCATCAGGCTCAGACCGGCACCGGCCGCAACGCCGTGCACTTGCGCCACCACGGGCACGTCGATGGTGGCCAGCACGGCCAGCGCCTCGTGCAGCGGACCGATCAGCGCGGCCGCGCCGCCTGCGGGGTCGGCCTGCAGCAGCGCCAGATCGCCGCCTGCCATGAAGCCCTTGCCGGCGCCGCTCAGCAGCACCGCGCGCACCGTGCGGTCGGCGGCGATCTCGCGCACGGCGACGAGGAAGGCCTCGGCCATCGGCACGTCGATCGCGTTGAGCGCGCCCGGGCGGTTGAAGCGCAGGGTGGCGATGGCGCCCTCGCGGCCGACTTCGAGCGGCAGTGCTGCCGGGGTGGTGGCGTTGGTCATGGTGAGTGCTCCTTGTTGTTCATGCAGCGGTTTTGCGCGCGGCGGTGGTCCCGGCCTTGCGCCGCGCGCTGCCGACGGCGGGCGGCTTCTGCAGCACGCCGTTCAACAGCAGCGCGATGCTTTGGTCGGCAATCTGCTCGGGCGTGAAGTCGCCGTCGCGGCGGTACCAGCGGCCGATCCAGCTCAGCCCGCCGGCCAGCATGAAGGCGGCCATCTTCGGATCGCAGGGCGCGATCGATCCCTCCTCGATGCCTTCGGCGATGAGGCGGCGGAATTCCTGGTCGATGCCGGCCTTGAGGCGGCGCAGTTCCTTCCGAAGCGGCGCGGGCAGCGGGTCTTCGCCGATGCGGATCACGCACATGCCGAAGTCTTCGCAGACGATGCCCGCGTAGCTGCGCATGCAGGCGATGAGCTGGTCGAGCGCGCGTCCGCCGTTGCGGCGCACCTCGTCGATGCCCTCCTGCATCAGGCCGAGTGCGGCACGCACGCACTCGAGCAGGATGTCGTCCTTGCTCTTCACGTAGTAGTAGAGCGTGGGCTTTGTCACGTGCAGCCGCTCGGCGATGTCGTCGAGCGAGGTGGCATGGAAGCCGCGCTCGTTGAACAGCTGCGCCGCGGTCTGCAGCACCGCCTGGCGCTTGAGCTCGCGCTGCATGGCGCGCTTGGCCGACGGCACCCAGGGCGATTCGTCCGTGGCAGACGGCGAGGCCTTGGCGGCGGTACGGCGCTTGGTGAGGGTCATGGCGGCGATCCGGGTTTGCGCGCAGGGGTAAGTCCTGATGCCACGGCGTGGGCGCGTCTAGAAGATCGCGACGTTACCGGAGAGTAGGAATTCTACGGGCAAGTAGCCCGCCATGCCGACGCCGGAACAACCCTGAGACCCGGACCACACGACGCCATGCACGCCGCCACCGCGCCACCGCGCCCCCCTTCACCGGCCGACTCGGGCATTGCCGCGCCCGTGCTGCGCGTGGAAGCGCTGACGTTGGCCTTCGGCGGTGTGAAGGCGCTCAGCGGCGTGGGATTCGACGTGCAGCCCGGTTCGATCACCGCGGTGATCGGCCCCAACGGCGCGGGCAAGACCTCGCTGTTCAACACGGTCTCGGGCTTCTATCGGCCCACCGCGGGCCGCGTGGTGTTCGAGGGCCGCGACATCACGCGCCTGCCGGCGCCGAAGCGCGCCGCGCTCGGGCTGGCGCGCAGCTTCCAGAACATCGCGCTGTTCCGCGGCATGACGGTGCTCGACAACATCAAGCTCGGGCGCCACGTGCACCTGAAATCGAACGTGTTCGATGCGCTCTTCTACCTGGGCCGCGCACGCCGCGAAGAGGCCGAGCTGCGGCGCGACGTCGAAGAGCGGATCATCGACGTCCTCGAGATCGACCACATCCGCCATGCGAGCGTGGCCGTCCTGCCCTACGGTCTGCAGAAGCGCGTGGAAATGGCGCGCGCGCTGGCCATGCGCCCCAAGGTGCTGATGCTCGACGAACCGGTGGCCGGCATGAACCGCGAAGAGACCGAGGACATGGCGCGCTTCATCCTCGACGTGCGGCGCGAATGGGGCATCACGGTGCTGATGGTGGAGCACGACATGGGCATGGTGATGGACCTGTCGGACCACGTGGTGGTGCTCAACTTCGGCCAGGTGATCGCGCAGGGCACGCCGGCCGAGGTGCAGGCCGACCCCGAGGTGGTGCGCGCCTACCTCGGCGCGGGCGACGTCGGCGAGCTGCGGCGCAGGCTGCGCGGCAACGCGCCGGGGACTGTCGTGGCACCGGAGGCGGCCTGATGGACTGGGCCTACCTGTTCGAGATCGCGCTCACGGGCTTGGCGGGCGGCGGGCTCTACGCGCTCGCGGCGCTGGCCTTCGTGCTGGTCTACAAGGCCACGCGCGTGGTCAACATCGCGATCGGCGAGATGCTGATGATCGGCGCCTACCTGTTCTTCGCCTTCGCCGCGAGCTTCTCGCTGCCGATCTGGCTCGCGGTGCTCGGCTCGGTGCTGGGCACCGGTCTGCTGGGCGCGGTGGTCGAGCGCACGATGATCCGGCCGCTGCTCGGCCAGCCGCCGATCTCGGCCTTCATGGTCACGGTGGGGCTGGCGTCGGTGCTGGTCGGCGTGGTCGAGATCGTCTGGACCGCCGACCAGCGCCGCCTGCCCGAGTTCATGCCGAACGCGCCGGTGATGGTGGGCGACGCCTTCCTGGCGCCGAAGGTGGCTTACGGCGCGCTCGCGGCGCTGGTGCTGATCGTGCTGGTGCTGCTGTTGTTCCGCTTCTGGCGCGGCGGCGTGGCGCTGCGGGCCACGGCCTCGGACCAGGGCGCGGCCTACATGATGGGCATCAACGTGCCGCGCGTGTTCTCGCTGGCCTGGGTGGCCTCGGCGATGATCGCCGCGGTTGCGGGCATCGTGGTCGGCGCGATCGGCGGCATCTCTTCGTCGATGGGCGTGTTCGGGTTGTCGGTGCTGGTGGTGGTGATCGTCGGCGGCCTCGACAGCGTGCTCGGCGCGCTGGTGGGTGGCCTCTTCATCGGCCTGGTCGAAGCGCTCGCGGGGTCCTACCTGGGCGGCGAATACAAGCTGCTCGCGACCTTCGTGGTGCTGGTCGTGGTGCTGATGATCCGGCCCTACGGTCTGTTCGGTACGCATGAGATCGAGAGGCTTTGAGATGGCTTTGAAGTACTCAGGGCTGCGTTCGGGGCGCGATCCCGCCGACGGTGGACTCCCCTCCGCGAATGTCCCCCGGCCTGCGGCCTCCTCCTTTATTTCGCTGCGCGGAGCCCACCGTCGGCGTGATCGAAGGGCGCGGCGCCAGAACCGCTCGCACGAACGCTGCGCCCTGTGTGCCCAGGGTACCGGGTGCTCCCCGCAGCGAAATAAAGGAGGAGCCGAA
>CAMLCW010000371.1 GCA_946478645.1 uncultured Variovorax sp. | reverse complement strand
ACGCGGCGAAGCCTTCGCGCCCTCGCAGGCTGGCGGTCGCGCCGGTGAAGATGATCGTGCCGCGCTCGCGTTCGAGCATGCGCTTGGCCACCTCGCGGCCCATGAGGAAGCCGCCGAAGCAGGCCATCTCCCAGACCTTGAAGTACACGCGCGCGGTGGTCTCGGTGATGCCGAAGCGCACGTTGGCGCCGATGTTGAACACCGCCACCTCAATCGGCGCGATGTTGGCCTCGATGTTCTCGACCAGCGCGACCATGTCTTCTTCCTTGCGCGCATCGCTGCCGAAGCCGTGGGCTTCGCCGCCCGCGGCGCGGATCTCGTCGACCAGCGGCTGCAGCTTGTCGGCGCTGCGCCGGGTGACGCAGGCGATGTAGCCCTCGCGGGCGAATCTGCGGGCGATCGCGCCGCCGGTGGCGTCCCCGGCGCCGATCACGAGGATGGCTTTCTTGTCGGTCATGCGGTTCTTTCGTCGGTCAAATGCGTGCCGGGTTCGGCGCGCGGCCCCGCCATTCTGGGATGCAGTCCTGCGCCGCGGTGTCATCGAGGCGATAGCTGAAACTGCATTGCAGAACTCCCGGCGCGCGGGCGGCCCGCAACGGAACCCGCCTCGTGTCTGGCGGAGGCGCATTTTTCCGCACAGGACGCAGCCGCCCATTTTCTGCAATGCAGTCTTGAGCTTCTGCCGCCACGGCCTCCGCGTGCCTAGACTCGCTCCCGACAACGCCACTGGAGACACCACGACCGATGACTGCCGAGACCTGCCCACCGCCGCGCCGCGTCCACGAACTGCTCGCCCGCTGGATCGCGCAGCAGCCGGAGGCGCTGGCGCTGCGCGATGCCTTCGTTGCGCTGAGCTACGGCGCGCTCGGCCGCGCGACCGAGTCGATGGCCGCGCAATTCACCGCCGCGGGCGTGCGCGCCGGCGATCGCGTGCTGATCGTTGGCGAGAACAGTGCCGCGCTGTGCGTGGCGTTCCTTGCGCTCAGCCGCCTCGACGCCTGGACCGTGGTGGTGAATGCGCGCCTGTCGCCGCGCGAGATCGATGCATTCATCGCGCATTCGGGCGCGCGGCGCGTGCTCTACCTGTGCCATGTGTCGCCCGACGCGGCCGCGCATGCGCGGCGGCATCACGCCGAGCCTTTTTCCGATGAGCTCGGCGGTGAACTCGCGATCGGGCCGTTGGCCGAAGCCGCGATGTCCGAACCCTGCGAGGCCGATCCGCGCCGGCAGGTCGCGGCCCTCGTCTACACCTCGGGCACCACCGGCGCGCCCAAGGCGGTGATGCTGACGCATGCCAACCTGATCTTCGTCGCCACTGCCGCGCGCGAGCTGCGCGCCATGGGCCCGGGCGATGTGGTCTACGGCGTGCTGCCGATGGCGCATGTGGTGGGGCTGTCGACGCAGTTCCTTGGTTCGATGAGCGCGGGCGCCGCGCTGGTGCTGGAGCCGCGCTTCTCGGCCGAAGGCACGGCGCGCGCGCTGCGGCACGACGCAATCACGATCTTCACCGGCGTGCCTGCGCTCTTCGCGCGACTGCTCGAATGGTCGCGCCAGCACGGTGCGGCACTGCAGGCCCCCCGGCTGCGGCTCATCAGCGTGGCCGGCTCGCCGCTCACGCCGAGCCTCAAGGCCGAGGTGGAGCGCGCCTTCGGCCAGCCGCTGCACAACGGCTACGGACTGACCGAAACCGGCCCGACGATTGCGCAGACGCGGCTGGCAGCGCCCCGCGGCGACTGCGCGGTCGGTCCGCCGATCCCGCAGGTCGAGGTGCGCATCCGCACGGCCGACGGACGCGACGTGCAGCCTGGCGAAGCCGGCGCGCTCCAGGTGCGCGGCCCCGGGCTGATGCAGGGCTATTACCGCAGCCCCGAACTCACGGCGGCGGCCATCGACAGCGCCGGCTGGTTCGACACCGGCGACCTCGCACGCCAGGAAGCCGATGGCGCGCTCGTCATCTGTGGGCGCACCAAGGAACTCATCATCCGCTCGGGCTTCAACGTCTATCCGCTCGAGGTCGAACAGGTGCTCAACACCTACCCGGGCGTGGTGCAGTCGGCCGTGGTCGGGCGCGAGGCCGGCGACAACGAGGAGATCGTGGCGTTCCTCGAAACCAGGGAAGGCGCGGCGATCGACCTCGACCGGCTGCGTGCCTATTTGCGCGCGCAACTGTCGCCGTACAAGCAGCCCAGCGAGATCCGCACGATGGCCACGCTGCCGTCGGCGCCCAACGGCAAGGTCCAGAAGAACGTTCTGAAGGCGCTCGCGCAAGTTCCCGACGACGACGCCGGCACGTAGCCGTCGCGGCATCCCGATTTCTTTTCTTTCCACCAACGACAGGGCAACCATGCCCCAAGGAGACACCATGTCCGCTCGAACCCTTGCCCACCTGGCCGCCGCACTCGGCGCCGCCGCGATGCTGGCCGCCGCAGCGCCGGCCGGCGCGCAGGAAAAGCCATCCGCTTATCCGTCCCGTCCGATCAAGGTCATGATCGGCTTCGCGCCCGGCGGCTCGACCGACGCACCGATGCGCGTGCTCGCGGAAAAGGCCGGCGCCATCCTCGGACAGCCGATCGTCATCGAGAACAAGCCCGGCGTCGGCGGCACGATCCCGGTGCAGAACCTGCAGTCGGCCCCGCCCGACGGCTACACGCTCGCGATCGCACCGGCTGGCGTCTACCGCCTGCCCTACACCAACGACATCAAGTGGGACCCGGCCAAGGACCTCAGCTACATCATCGGCTTGACCGGCTACGCCTTCGGCATCGTCGTGCCCGCCGACTCGTCCATCAAGACGTTGAAAGACTACGTGGCCAAGGCGCGCGCCAACCCCGGCACGCTGACCTACAGCACACCCGGCGTGGCCACCACGAATCACCTGACGATGGAGCAGGTCTCGCGGCAGTTCGGCATCCAGCTCAACCACATTCCGTACAAGGGCAGCGCCGAGTCGCTGCAGGCGATCGTCAGCGGCCAGGTCGATTCGGCGGCCGAGACCTCCGCCTTCGTGCCCTACGTCGACGCCGGCAAGCTGCGGCTGATCGCGGTCTGGGGCGACAAGCGCATGGCGCGCTACCCCGACGTGCCCACGCTCAAGGAAAGCGGTGTCGACATCGTGCAGACCTCGCCCTGGGGATTGGTGGGCCCGCGCGGGCTCGACCCGGCCATCGCCGCGCGCCTGCACGATGCGTTCAAGCAGGCCATGGAGACGAAGCCATTCAAGGACGTGCTCGCGCGCTACGAGATGGAGCCCGACTACAAGAGCCCGAAGGACTACCGCGCGTTCGCGCTCGACGCGATGAAGCGCGAGAAGGAAATTCTCGGGGTGCTCGGGCTCTCGCGCTGATCAGGGCCTGTTAACCCTATGCAAGGGGATCGCGCCACTCCCTTGCGCTCGCGGCCACGAGCCCCGCCCAATCGTCGGGAGGGCTGCCGCGGCCCAGCATCTTCTCGAACACGGCGTACGGGTCGGATCTGCTGCCGGCCGACCGCAAGGTCTGCTCGTCGTTCACCCAGGCGAACATGATGACCCTGGCCGTCGAGTCATAGCGAAAGAACAGCCGAAACCGCCGCCCGATCTTTGCGCGCCGCCAGTGGCGGCCGGCCGGCCTGAGCGTATTGCCTTGCCGATACGCCTCGCGCGCGGGATCGCTCGGCACGACCTCCATGATCAGTTGGCTGAGCGCGCGGAACAGCTTGGCATTGGCATTGCCCTCGAACCGCTGCGGATCGCGCTGCTCGGCCCGGCTGGCCGCCGCCTGCAACTTGCGCAACTGCTCGACGACGCCGTCATGGAACAGCAGCGTCCAGCCGTGCCGCTGCATCAGAGCGCCACGTCGCCTTCGATGTCTTCATCGAGATTCACCGTGCGGCCGACGTTCGCCAGCATAGCTCGCGCCAAGTCGTCCGGCAGCGACGCGACATGCTGCCCAGCCCGGATGTCTGCCTCGAGCAGTTGCAGGAAGGCACCGATCGCGGGGTCGTTGTGCTCGGCATCGGCTTGGGTCACGACGACATCGCCATTGCGAACATCAAACGCCACCTTGCCGCCGGTGTCCACGCCCAGCGCCTGCCGAATCGACCTGGGCAGCGTGATCTGTCCCTTGGATGTCAAGGTCGCGATCTCGTGGATTTCGGGCATGGCTGTTCTCCTGAGGTGCGGACCAACATGGCGAGGAATATTCCTTACGACGTTAATCCGCCGTGGCCTCAGCCGCGCTCGCGCCGCTCGCGCGCGCGGCGCTGCTGGCGCGTCTCGTTGGCCTGGGCCGCAATGCGGTCCTTGGCCCGCTTCTTCGCCGAATACCGCGTGCGCAGGTGCCGGCCGAGCACGAAGCTGCCGATGCCCGTGACCACCGCGATCAGCAGGCCGATGGTGCTGATGTCGACGCCGCCCATCACAGCACCCGCACGATGCCGGTGGGCTTGAAGCCGAGGTCGGCCGCCTTGCCCTTGCGCGCGCGGGTGCCGCGCGCGTTATTCAACGTGCGGATCTCGAGCGTCTCGTCGCGCGCCTTGCCGCCGCGGCCGATGCCCTCGATGCGCACGCTGCGCGTGTAGGCCGCGGCGCCCGCGAGCGTGTCCTTGGGGTCGAGGTCGATCAGCGTGAGGCCGCGTCCGCCCTTCGGCAGGCTCTTGAGCTCTGCGATCTCGAAGGTGAGGATGCGACCGCCCGTGGAAGCACAGGCCACATGCGTGGCGGCCGGCATCGGCTCGGCGCCGCTCGCGCCGCCCACGAGCGACGGACGGCACAGTGCCTCGCCCTCGCCCACGTCGATAAAAGCCTTGCCGCCGCGCTGGCGCGACATCATGTTCTCGACCGTGCAGATGAAGCCGTAGCCGCCGGTGTTGGCCAGCAGCAGGCTGGCGCCCACCGGGCCCGCGAAGAAGTGCGTGACGTGCGTGCCGGCCTCGAGCTCGATCAGCGTGGTGACGGGCTGGCCGTCGCCGCGCGCACCGGGCAGCGACGCCACGGGCACGGTGTAGACGCGCACGGTCTTGTCCTTGGCGCTGCCGAACACCAGCAGCGTGTCGACGCTGCGGCATTCGAAGGCGCCG
>CAMLCW010000370.1 GCA_946478645.1 uncultured Variovorax sp. | reverse complement strand
ACCATGGCGGGCATTGTGGCTGGAATCGCACCATCAGGGTTTTTACCGTTCCAGTATCTTCCCGAAGCCAAAACTCTGCGCTATGGTCGCTTCAGTAATTTCCTCATGCCAGGAGGTCGGTGGATGGTCAAGCGCGCGGGTGTCGATGTGGTGGCTGCTGCGGTACGCGGGCAGGCATTGCCGTCGCCCGGGCTCAAGGGCGCGCCCGTGCTGGAGCTCATGTGCTCGCACTTCGTGCTCACGCTGGCCGCCAAGCAGGGCCCGCGCTTCAACGTCCGCCGCGACATCAACGGGCTGCTCTCGCTGACCGGTCGCCATCTGGTTTGGCCCGCCGCGGTGCTGCAGCGGCTGCGCGAGTTCCTCGGCCGGCGCTGCGCGGGCAACGAGGCCTGGAAGGGCGTTGAAGAGCTCGACGGCCGCACGCTGCTCGAGCGGCATGGCGTGTGGCGCGGCCCCTATGAGGAAGGCACGCTGTTCTTCTACCTCGACGAATACGCCAAGGACCATCCCAAGGACCTGCTCTCGGTGCTCGCGGTCACGCGCGACTGGCTCACGCATGCGCTGCGCAAGCAGTCGACCTTGGTCGAAAAGAACATCGATGCGCTCGCGGGCCTGCTGCAGCTCAACAAGGCCGAGCGCGCGCTGCTGCTCTACGGCACGCTCGCGCGCTACCAGCGCGACCTGCGCTCGCTGCTGGTGGAGTTCAAGGTCAACAACGCGCCCGAGGCCTATGCGGCCATCGCCGACATCGCGGGCGTCAATGCAAGCGAAGTGGGCGAAGCGCTGCGCGCCGGTTCGCGGCTCGAGCGCATCGGGCTGGTCGAGAACCTCATCTCCGAGCACAACATCACCGACCTGGCCGACCTCATGAAGGTCAGCGAGAAACTGCCGCCGGTGCTGATGCGCGAGTACCGCGACCACAACGAGCTCATGGCCGTGTTCACGCGGCCCTCGGCCAAGAGCACGCTCACGCCGCACGATTTCTCCTTCGTCGAGGAAGACGCGCAGATGCTCGTCACGCTGCTGCGCGCGGCCGTGGCGCGCAAGGAGCCGGGCGTCAACGTGCTGCTCTACGGCCCGCCGGGCACCGGCAAGACCGAGCTTGCCAAGGTGGTGGCGCAGGCCGCGGGGCTCGATCTGTTCGAGGTCGAGTACGCCGACCGCGACGGCAACTCGCTGTCGGGTCGCGACCGCTACCGTTCGCTGCAGATCGCGCAGGTGTTCCTCAAGGGCAGCGCCCAGGCGGCGCTGCTGTTCGACGAGGTGGAAGACGTGTTCCCGCCCATCAGCACCGAGGCCGCGCAGTTCATGGCGCGCGCCGAGCAGGTGCCGGCGCCGCCGAGCGGCAGCGTGAGCGGCAAGGCCTGGGTCAACCAGATCCTCGAGGCCAACCCGGTGCCCACGCTGTGGGTCACCAACCGCATCGAGCAGATCGACCCGGCATTCCGGCGCCGCTTCGCCTACCACCTCGAACTCAAGTCGCCGCCGCCCGGTGCGCGCGAGCAGCTCGTCAAGAAGACGCTCGACGGCATCGTCGTGTCCGAGGCATTCACCGCCAAGCTGGCCGAACGCAAGGGGCTCACGCCCGCGCAGATCCGCACCGCGGTGCGCTTCGCGGGCCTGGCCTGTACCGACGGCGCGTCGATGGAGGCGCTGATCGAACGCCAGCTGCGCAATGCCGACCTCGCGCTCGGCACCGTCGATGCGGGGCACGGCGAGCGGCGCAATGTCACCACCTACGACCTCGACATGCTCAACGTCGAGACCCGCTTCGAGGTGCCGCGCATCGTCGCGGCACTGAAGGCGCGCGGCCATGGCACGCTGTGCTTCTATGGCGCGCCGGGCACCGGCAAGACCGCGCTCGCCGAGCACATCGCGCGCGCCATCGGCCGGCCGCTCATCATCAAGCAGGCCAGCGACCTCATGAGCAAGTACGTCGGCGAGACCGAGCAGAACATGGCCGCCATGTTCCGCGAGGCCGAGGCCGAGCAGGCCGTGCTGCTGCTCGACGAGGCCGACAGCTTCCTGCAGGACCGCCGCGGCGCCCAGCGCACCTACGAGGTGACCGAGGTCAACGAGATGCTGCAGGGCATGGAGCGCTTCAACGGCGTGTTCGTGTGCACCACCAACCTGCTCGACCGGCTCGACCAGGCGGCGCTCAGGCGCTTCACCTTCAAGATCAAGTTCATGCCGCTGACCGCGCAGCAGCGCGAGCGCATGTTCATCACCGAGGCACTGGCGGGCGATGCCGCACTGCTCACGGGCGAGATTAAGACGCGGCTCGCGCAATTGCGCCAGCTGTGCCCGGGCGACTTCGCAGCCGTGAAGCGGCAGACCGACATCCTGGCGGTCGAATTCTCGGCCGCCGAATTCCTCGACCAGCTCGAGGCCGAACACCGCATCAAGCCCGAGGTGCGCGAATCGCGCGGCATGGGTTTCGTGCAGTAGGCGGGCAGTGGGCGGGCGCCGGCGGAGGGCCGGCTGCAACGCAGAACAAGAAGAAAAGAACACAGGGAGCGCAGCGACAACGAGGAGGCGCTCGATGACAGAGGGCAAGATGCATGCCGCAGAGGCAGCGGGCATGCCGCGTTCCACCGCATGGCGGATTGCGGCATTCGCGGGGGCGGGTCTGCTGTGCGGCGCGATCGCCGCATGCGGCGGCGGCGGTGGTGGAGGCGGCGGCGGCGGCGGGTTTCCGATCATCGCGCCGGGCGCGGGCATGCCGCCGCCGGTCGACGGCGGCGATGAGCCCGGCGATCCCGATGCGATCGTGGCCTCGTCCACCGTGGCCGGCCTGTGCGCCGCGCCGCGCGGCGGCATCAACCCGGCGACCGGCATCGCCTACCCCGACCGGCCCGGCACGCTGACCGACGAGAAGCGCTGGGTGCGCGGCTGGATCGACGAAACCTACCTCTGGTACCGCGAGGTGCCGGCCACGCTCAAGGCCGCCGACTACGCCACGCCGGTCGCGTACTTCAGCGTGCTCAAGACACCGGAGCTCACCGCCTCGGGGCGCGCGAAGGACCGCTACCACTACGTCTACGACACCGAGCGCTATCGCCAGCTCTCGGAGGCCGGCATATCGCCGAGCTACGGCATCGAGCTGGCGGTGCTGCGCAGCTCGACGCCGCGCAACATGCGCATCGCCTTCGTCGAGCCGAACTCGCCGGCCGGCAGGGCCGGGCTGCCGCGCGGCGCGAGGCTGGTCGAAACCGACGGCGTCGACGTGGTGCGCGCCACCGGCAGCGCGAACGTCAACACGATCAATCGCGCGATCTCGCCGCAAGCCGCCGGCGAGTCGCACACCTTCGTCTTCGAGGTGGACGGCGTGCGGCAGGCGCCGCTGCAGCTCACGGCCGAGCAGGTCCGGCGCACGCCGGTGCAGTTCGTCAAGAGCATCGACACCGGCAGCGGCCGGGTCGGATACATGCTCTTCAACGACCACATCACCACCTCGGAGACGCAGCTCATCAATGCGGTCAACCAGCTGCGCAACGAAGGCGTGCAGGACCTGGTGCTCGACATGCGCTACAACGGCGGCGGGCAGCTCAACATCGCGAGCCGGCTCGCCTACATGGTGTCGGGGCCGGCCGCCACCAACGGCAAGGTCTTCGAGCAGCTCGTGTTCAACGACAAGAACCCGTTCCGCCTGACGCCGGCACAAACGCTGATTCCGTTCCATGCCACCAGCCGCAACGGCGCGCCGCTGCCGCGGCTCGGCCTGTCGCGCGTCACGGTGCTCGTCGGCCCCGACACCTGCTCGGCCAGCGAGTCGGTCATCAACGGCCTGCGCGGCGCCGACGTGAGCGTCAACCTCGTCGGCGGCACCACCTGCGGCAAGCCCTACGGCTTCTCGCCGCAGGACAACTGCGGCACCAGCTATTTCGCGATCCAGTTCCAGGGCGTCAATGCCAAGAACTTCGGCGACTATGGCGACGGCTTCCGGCCCGACTGCGCTGTGGCCGACGACTTCGCGCATCCACTGGGCGACCCGTCCGAGGCGCGGCTCGCCGCGGCGCTGGCGATGCGCAATGGCGGTGCCTGCCCGGCTGCATCGTTCTCCAAATCGTTGCGCAGCTTCGAGAAGCCCAGCGTGTCCGAAACGGAGCCTTATCTGCGCAATCGCACGCCGCTGCGCGAGATGCGCGTGCTCGACATGCCGGGCTGAAATCGCGCGCTGCCTAGAAAGCCGCGCACACGCGCAGCACCTCGCTGCCGTAGGCCTCGAGCTTCTTCGTGCCGATGCCGCTGATGCCCTGCAGGTCTTCGAGCGTGGCCGGTGCGCGCTCGGCGATCGCGGCCAGGGTGGCGTCGTGGAAGATCACGTAGGCCGGCAGGTTGTGCTCACGCGCCACCTCGGCGCGCCAGGCCTTGAGCGCCTCGAAGCGCTTCTGGCCCTCGGCGTCGAGCGCGGCAGCGGCCGGCGAGGGCGCGCCGCGCGGTGCCTTCTCGCGCCGCGCCTTGCCGCTGCGTGCGGCCGGTGACGAGATCGATTCGCGCAGCGACACCGGCGTCTCGCCGCGCAGCACCGCGCGCGAGGCTTCGGTGAGCTTGAGCGTGTTGTAGGCCTCGGCGTCGACCGCCACCGCGCCGATCGCGATGAGCTGGCGCAGCACGCCGCGCAGCTGCACCTCGCTGAACTCCGCCCCGAGCCCGAAGGTGCTGATGCGCTCGTGCCCGTACTGGCGGACCTTGTCGGTCTCCTTGCCGCGCAGGATGTCCATGATGTGGCCCGCGCCAAAGCTGATGCCGCTTTGCTGCTGCACCCGGTACACGGTGGACAGCAGCTTGCGCGCCGCGTCGGTGCCGTCCCAAACCTGTGGCGGCGCGATGCAGTTGTCGCAATTCCCGCAGGGCGTGCTCTTCTCGCCGAAGTAGCCGAGCAGCCGCACGCGCCGGCAGTCGCTCGCCTCGGCCAGCGAGAGCAGCGCGTCGAGCTTGCCGCGCATCACCTGCTTGAACTCTTCGCCCGCGGGGCTCTCGTCGATCATGCGGCGCTGGTTGACCACGTCCTGCAGGCCGTAGGCCATCCAGGCCTGGGCCGGCAGGCCGTCGCGGC
>CAMLCW010000369.1 GCA_946478645.1 uncultured Variovorax sp. | reverse complement strand
GGCGAGGCGGCGCGCCATGCGGTGCCGCCGCAGAATCCGTACACCGCGGCCGAGGAGTTCCTGGCCGACCTGCGCACGGTGGAGGAATCGCTCGCCGAGAAGCACGGCAGCGTGCTCGCGGCGCCGCGCCTGCGGCCGCTGATCCGCGCGGTGGAGGTGTTCGGCTTCCACCTGGCCACCGTCGACCTGCGCCAGAGCTCCGACAAGCACGAGGCGGTGGTGGCCGAGCTGCTCGCCACCGCGCGCATCGCGCCGGCCTATGCGGCGCTCGCCGAAGAGGCCAAGCAGAAGCTGCTGCTCGAACTGCTCGACGACGCGCGCCCGCTGCGCGTGCCGGACGCCGCCTATTCCCCGCTCGCCACCAGCGAACTCGCGATCTTCGCGGCCGCACGCACGGCGCGCGCGCGCTACGGCACGGCGGCCATCCGCCACTACATCATCAGCCACACCGAGACCGTGAGCGACCTGCTCGAAGCGCTGCTGCTGCAGAAGGAAGTCGGCCTGCTGCGCGGCAGCCTGAGCGAGAACGCGATCTGCGACCTGATCGTGGTGCCGCTGTTCGAGACCATCGAAGACCTGCGCAATGCCGCACCGATCGTGCGCGCCTTCTACGAGCTGCCCGGCATCGCCGAACTCGTGGAGCGCTCGGGCGGCGAGCAGGACGTGATGCTCGGCTACAGCGACAGCAACAAGGACGGCGGCATCTTCACGAGCAACTGGGAGCTCTACCGCGCGGGCACCGCGCTGGTGGCGCTGTTCGACGAGCTCAACAAAAAGAAGAAGGCATCCGCGGCGGGCGGCGAGCGGCCGCCGATCCGCCTGCGCATGTTCCACGGCCGCGGCGGCACGGTGGGACGCGGCGGCGGCCCGAGCTACCAGGCGATCCTCGCGCAGCCGCCCGGCACGGTGCGCGGACAGATCCGCCTCACCGAGCAGGGCGAGGTCATCGGCTCCAAGTATGCGAATCGCGAGATCGGCCGGCGCAACCTCGAGACGCTGGTGGCCGCCACGCTCGAAGCCACGCTGCTGCCACAAGGAAAATCCGCGCCCGCCACCTTCATGTCGGCCGCGGCGGAACTCTCGAGCGCAAGCATGGCGGCCTACCGCAAGCTGGTCTACGAGACACCGGGCTTCGGCGACTACTTCTTCGGCTCGACGCCGATCCGCGAGATCGCCGAACTCAACATCGGCTCGCGCCCTGCGTCGCGCAACCCGAGCCACAAGATCGACGACCTGCGCGCCGTGCCGTGGAGCTTCAGCTGGGGCCAGTGCCGGCTCACGATCCCGGGCTGGTTCGGCTTCGGCTCGGGCGTCGAGCAGTTCCTCGCGGCGGCCACCACGCCGGCCGCGCGCAAGGAGCGCGTCGCGGTGCTGCGACGCATGTATGCGCAGTGGCCGTTCTTCCGCACGCTGCTGTCGAACATGGACATGGTGCTCGCCAAGAGCGACATGGCGCTGGCCTCGCGCTATGCCGAGCTCGTGGGCGACCGCAAGCTGCGCCAGAAGGTGTTCTCGATGATCGATGCCGAATGGCACCGCACCTCCGATGCGCTGACCCTGATCACCGGCGCGAAGCAGCGGCTCGAGGGCAATGCCGAGATGCAGCGCTCGGTGCGTCACCGCTTTCCCTACATCGATCCGCTGCATCACCTGCAGGTTGAGCTGATGCGCCGCTACCGCGCCGGCGACGGCGGCGAGCGGCTGCAGCGCGGCATCCACATCTCGATCAACGGTGTGGCCGCCGGCCTGCGCAACACGGGCTGAGCCCCGGCGCCGCGTGCAGCAGCACGCGGCGGTTTTCCTGCCCCTTCTTCTGCCCTCCCCCCGCGCCTGCGCGGGCGGCGGGCGCACGCCCGTGGGTCAATCCGTTCTAAGGGAATGTACGGATATTCGAATCCGTGGATAGTCTTGATTGCATCCCGTTTTTGTATACAAATAACGAACTCAAAACGGGGCGCGATTTTTGCGTCGCACTGGCTTTCCAACCACCACTCAAAGAGGTAAGAGCATGAGCACAGTCGCCAGCGAGGCTCCGATCGGGGCCGGCGCGTCCGGCACCACGGGGCCGCACGCCGAATCGAACGCCCTCATCAAGCCGGGCTACCACCCGCGGCTCACCAACGAGGACCTCGCCCCGCTCAAGAAACAGACCTGGGGCCAATACAACATCTTCGCGTTCTGGATGTCCGACGTGCACAGCGTCGGCGGCTACATCACGGCCGGCAGCCTGTTCGCGCTCGGCCTGTCGAGCTGGCAGGTGCTGGTGGCGCTGCTCGTGGGCATCGTGATCGTGCAGGTGTTCTGCAACCTGGTGGCCAAGCCCAGCCAGGTGACGGGCGTGCCCTACCCCGTGGTGTGCCGCGCGTCGTTCGGCGTGCTCGGCGCCAACATCCCCGCCATCATCCGCGGGTTGATCGCGGTGGCCTGGTACGGCGTGCAGACCTATCTCGCATCGGCCGCCTTCATGGTGCTGGCGCTGCACATGTTCCCCAGCCTCGCGCCATATGCCGACGTGGCCCAGCACGGCTTCGCGGGCCTGTCGATGCTGGGGTGGCTGGCATTCATGGTCATGTGGGTGCTGCAGGCGCTGGTGTTCTGGCACGGCATGGAGGCCATCCGCAGGTTCATCGACTGGGCCGGCCCCGCCGTGTACGTCGTGATGGCGATCCTCTGCGGCTGGCTGGTGTGGAAGGCCGGCTGGCAGAACATCGACCTGAACCTCGGCGGCATCAAGTTCCAGGGCTGGGACGCGCTGCCGGTGATGCTCTCGGCCATCGCGCTGGTGGTGAGCTACTTCAGCGGCCCGATGCTCAACTTCGGCGACTTCTCGCGCTACGGCAAGAGCTTCGAGGCAGTGAAGAAGGGCAACTTCTGGGGCCTGCCGATCAATTTCGTGTTCTTCTCGCTGCTGACCGTGATCACCACCGCGGCCACGCTGCCCGTCTTCGGCGAACTCATCACCGATCCGGTGCACACCGTGGGCAAGATCGACAGCACCACCGCCGTGGTGCTGGGCGCGCTGACCTTCATGATCGCCACCATCGGCATCAACATCGTGGCCAACTTCGTCTCGCCGGCCTTCGACTTCTCGAACGTGGCGCCGCAGCACATCAGCTGGCGCACCGGCGGCATGATCGCCGCGGTGGGCTCGGTGTTCCTCACGCCCTGGAACCTCTACAACAGCCCCGAGGTCATCCACTACACGCTCGACGTGCTCGGCTCGTTCATCGGCCCGCTGTTCGGCATTTTGATCGCCGACTACTACATCGTGCGCAAGCAGCACATCGACGTGGACGCGCTCTACACCATGAGCGAGAAGGGCGAGTACTGGTACAGCGGCGGCTACAACCCGAAGGCCATCCAGGCGATGATCCCGGCCGCGCTGGTGCCGATCCTGTGCGTGATGGTGCCGACGCTGCGCGGCGCCGCGAACTACGCCTGGTTCATCGGCATGGCGCTGGGCTTTGTCCTCTACGTCCTGCTGAACCGCAACACCATCAAAGCCCGTTGACCCCACGCGACGAAGAAAAGGAAGGAAGGCCGCCCCGTGCGCATCAAGATCATCAATCCCAACACCACCTGGAGCATGACCGAGAAGATCGGTGCCTGCGCCCGCGCGGTGGCGCACGCCGGCACCGAGATCGTGGCCGTCAGCCCCGCGATGGGGCCGGTCTCCATAGAGAGCCACTACGACGAGGCGCTGGCCGTGCCGGGCCTGCTGCAGGAGATCGCGGCCGGCGAGCGCGACGGCATCGACGGCTACGTGATCGCCTGCTTCGGCGACCCCGGCCTGAAGGCCGCGCGCGAGCTCGCGCGCGGGCCCGTGGTCGGCATCGCCGAGGCCGCGATGCATCTCGCGAGCATGGTCGCGAGCCGCTTCAGCGTGGTGACCACGCTCGGGCGCACGATGGGCCAGGCCTGGCACCTGGCCGAGATCTACGGCATGGAGCGCTTCTGCGCCAACGTGCGCGCCTGCGAACTGCCCGTGCTCGAGCTCGAGGAGCCCGGCTCCAATGCGCGCGAGCGCATCGTCGACGAATGCCGGCGCGCGCTCGACGAAGACGATGCCGACTGCATCGTGCTCGGCTGCGCCGGAATGACCGATCTGTGCGAGCACATCGGCGGGCTGCTCGGCGTGCCGGTGATCGACGGCGTGGCGGCCGCGACCAAGCTGGTCGAGTCGATGGTCGCGCTGCGGCTCGGTACCAGCAAGCGCGGCGAGCTCGCACGGCCGCTGCCCAAGAAGATGGTCGGCGCACTCGAGGGCTTCACGCTCGCGGCGTGAGCGCCGCGCCGGGCCGCGCCAAGCGACAATCCGCGCATGCCCCGCGCCCGTTCCACAGCCAAGCCCGCCGCCGTTTTCGCGCCTTCCACCACCGCCTCGCCGATCGATGAAGGGCCGGCCTCGGTGCCCGCCGGCGCGAACGACCGCAGCAGCTCGATCGAGGGCATCGCGCAGGACATTGCCACCGCGATCGTCGAGAAGCGGCTGCCGCCCGGCACCTGGCTGCGCGAGGAGGCGCTGGGCCGCGTCTATTCGGTGAGCCGCACGAAGATCCGTGCGGCGCTGCTGACCTTGTCGAAGGACAAGCTGATCGAGATCATTCCCGACAAGGGCGCCTTCGTCTGCCAACCCACGGTGCAGGAGGCGCGCGAGGTGTTCGCGGTGCGCCGCATCCTCGAGAGCGAGGTGGTGCGCCTGTTCGTCGCCCATGCACGGCCGCGCGACTACCAGGTGCTCGAGCAGCACATCCGCTTCGAGCGCAATGCGCTGCGCCAGACGGCCACCATGGGCACCGCGCGCGAGAAGCTGCTCGGCGACTTCCACGTCGCGCTCGCCGAGGCCACGGGCAACCGCACGCTGGCGGAACTGGTGCGCGAACTGGTCGCGCGCAGCTCGCTCATCGCGATGCTCTACCACTCATCGAACGACCCGCACTGCTCGTCCGACGAGCATGCCGACTTCCTGCGCATCTGCCGCAAGGGCGATGTCGAAGGCGCGGTCGCCAGCATGATGGAGCACCTCGAACGCATCGAGGCCAGCCAGGCGCTCGGCACCGACAAGCCCGACCGCCAGCTGGATCTGGTCAAAGCG
>CAMLCW010000368.1 GCA_946478645.1 uncultured Variovorax sp. | reverse complement strand
TCTGGTTCGACCGCAAGCAGGGCTTCTGCGAGCACATCGCCTCGGCCTTCGTGGTGCTGATGCGCGGCCTCGGCATTCCCGCGCGCATCGTCACGGGCTACCAGGGCGGCGACTTCAACCGCATCGACGGCTACTGGATGGTGCGCCAGAGCGACGCGCACGCCTGGGCCGAGGTCTGGCAGGAAGGCACGGGCTGGGTGCGCGTCGATCCCACGGCGTCGGTGGCGCCGGGCCGGGTCGGCCAGTTGCAGCGGCTGGTGCCGCAGCCGGGCCTGTTCGCGGGCGCGATCGGCGCCATGAGCCCGACGCTGGCGCAGACCGTGCGCGCCGCGTGGGAGGCGGTCAACAACGGCTGGAACCAGTGGGTGCTCAACTACAGCCAGAGCCGCCAGCTCAACCTGCTGAAGCACTTGGGCTTCGACGCGCCGAGCCTCGCGGACCTGGCCTACGTGCTGCTCTGCCTGCTGGTGGGCGCGAGCCTCGCGGGCGCGGCATGGACGCTTTGGGAGCGCAGCCGGCACGACCCGTGGCTGCGGCTGCTCGGGCAGGCGCGCACGCGGCTCGCGAAGGCAGGCTTGAAGGTGCCCGAAACCGCGCCGCCGCGGCAGATCGCGCAGCAGGCCGAGGCGCGCTTCGGTCCGGCCGCGAAAGGCGTGCGCGACTGGCTGCTGAGGCTCGAGGCGCAGCGCTATGCCAAGGCATCGGCCACGTCGGCGGCCTCGCTCTCCGCCCTGCGCGCCGAGTTCCGCCGCCTCGACTGGCCCGCGGCGCAGTCCCGCCGCTGAAGCGCTTGCGGCGGCCGTGCCCGCACGGACGGCACAATCGCTGCCATGCGATCTGTTCTTTCCGCGCCGTCGCGCGCCGCCACCCTCGCCCTGCTTGCGGCCTGCTGCGCCTGGCCCCTGGCCGCAGCGGCCCAGAAGGCCCAGCCCAAACAACGCGCCGCCAAGACCGTGAGCGGCAGCACGCCCTACGCCACGCGCGAGGACGCGATGCTGTTCGCGGACCAGGTGGCCGCGCGCCGCGGCCTCGACCGCGAATGGGTGCGTGCCACCATCGGCAGCGCGCGCTTCCTGCCGAACGTACCGCGCCTGATGTTGCCCGGCCCGCCGGGCACGGTGAAGAACTGGCAGGTCTACCGCAGCCGCTTCATCGATGCCACGCGCATTGCGGCGGGCGTGCGCTTCTGGCAGGCCAATGCCGAGACGCTCGCGCGCGCCGAGGCGATGTACGGCGTGCCGCCCGAGATCATCGTGGGCATCGTCGGCGTCGAGACGATCTACGGCCGCAACATGGGCAACTTCCGCGTGCTCGATGCGCTCGCGACGCTGTCCTTCGATTTTCCGCAGGGCCATCCGCGCGCGGACCAGCGCGAGGCCTTCTTCCGCGGCGAGCTCGAGAGCTTTCTCACCGACAGCGGCCGCACTTCGCGCAATCCGCTCGTGCCCGTGGGCAGCTATGCCGGCGCCATGGGCATGCCGCAGTTCATGCCGAGCAGCATCGCGAAGTACGCGGTCGACTTCGACGCCGACGGCCGCATCGACCTGGTCGACAACCCGGTCGACGTGATCGGCTCGGTGGCCAACTACTTCAAGGCCTTCGGCTGGACGCCCGGCATGCCGGCCACCTATGCGGTGCGCTTCGACGAGACGCGGCTCCAGAAGGCGCTGCTGCTGGAACCCGACATCAAGCCGACCTTCAGCGCCGACAGCTTCGTGGCGGCGGGCGCGGTGCCCGAGGCCGACGGCCTGCGGCACCAGGGACTGCTCGCGCTGATCGAGCTGCAGAACGGCGCCGACGCCGCGCCGACCTACGTGGCGGGCACGCAGAACTTCTACGTGATCACGCGCTACAACTGGAGCAGCTACTACGCGATGTCGGTGCTCGATCTCGGCCAGGAGATCAAGGCCGCGATGGCGCAGTAGGCCCATGCCGACGGTGACCCCGCTCGGGCCCGATGCGCTGCGCGACAACTGGCGCGCCGCGTGGCACGCCGTGGGCCTGGCGCAGGCCGACGAGGCACTCGGCCTCGAACTGCAGCGCTGCTACGCCGAGCCGCAGCGCCGCTATCACACGCTGCAGCACCTGGGCGAATGCCTGGCCTGGTTCGAGCGCGAGCAGCAGCAGGCCGAGCGCCCCGGCGAAGTCGCGCTCGCGCTCTGGTTCCACGACGCGGTCTACGACGTGCATGCGCACGACAACGAAACCCGCAGCGCCGACTGGGCGCGCCGCGCGATGCTGGACGCGGGCGTGGCGGCGGACGCTGCCGCGCGCGTGCATGCGCTCGTCATGGCCACGCGCCACGATGCGGTGCCCGAAGGCCGCGATGCCGAACTGCTGATCGACATCGACCTGTCGATCCTTGGCGCCGATCCCGCGCGCTTCGACGAATACGAGCGCCAGGTGCAGGCCGAATACGCCTTCGTGCCCGACGCCGTGCGGCTGCCGCGGCGCCGCGCGATCCTGCAGCGCTTTCTCGACCGCGCGGCGATCTACGCCACGCCGCGCATGCATGCGCTGCTCGAGGCGCAGGCGCGCACCAACCTCGCGCAATCGATCAAGGCGCTCGGCTAAGAAGACGGCGCCAGCCGCCACCATTCGGAGCGTGCGGCCTCGCCGTTGCGCGCCTCCTCGACCACGCCCACGAGCAGGCCGGCGCTGCCCGCGCCGACTTGCGCGAGCCGCAACACCTGCGCCGGATCGCGGCCCAATGCGAAGCTCGCATCGCCCTGCCAGCCGAGGCAGCGCGCGACCTCGGCCAGCATCAGCGCGGGCTGCCCCTGCATGAAGGTGAAGGGCATCAGCATGCCCGCGTCGAGCTGCGCCAGGCCCGCATGCGTCGCGGCCCAGGCGCCGCGCAGACTGCCCACGCGCAGTCGGGCGCCGGCCGGCAGCGCGGCCTCGCCCGCTTCGTCGAGGCAGCAGCGCGCGCCATACATCGCGAGCTCGGTCCAGGCGCCGACGCGCCGCGGCCGGTAGCCGAGGCGCGCGGCCAATCGCTCGCGCCAGTCCTCGGGCGGCGCACCGGCGCCGACATGGGCGACGGTGCGCCAGGCGGTTGCCGGACCGGCCGTCATGCCGCGTGCGCCGCCAGCACCAGCGCCGCGTGCCCGCCGCCGAAGCCGACCACGTTGAGCAGCATGTGGCGCAGCCGTTCAGGCGGGCGCACGCTGAGTGCGACGCCGAGCCGATCGTCGAACGCGTAGCCGGCCGAAGGCCAGGCGCCGGCATCGACGCAGGCCGTGAGCAGCGCCAGTTCCGCCGCACCCGAGGCGCCGAGCGTGTGACCGATCCAAGCCTTGAGCGAGACCAGCGGCGGTACCTGCGCCGCGCCGAACACCTGCTTCAGCGCCTCGGCCTCGACCGCGTCGTTGACCGGGCTGCCCGCGGCCTGCACCTTGACCAGGTCGATGTCCGCAGGCCGAAGCCCGGCCTGCGCCAGCGCGCCTTCGCACATGGCGAGCACCGCGCTGGCCTCGGTGCCCGAGGGGTTGCGTCCGTCCACCACGTTGGCGCCGCCCGCGATGCGCCAGCGGCCCGCGCGCGCGCGCGTGAGGCGCAGCGCGGCCACCGCCTCGCCGAGCACCAGTCCGTTGCGCCCCGCACCGAAGGGCCGCGCCGCGCCGTCGGGCGACAGCAACTGCATCGCGCCGAAGCCCGCGAGCGTGAAGCGGTTGCCGGGCTCGGCGCCGATGACCAGCGCCTCGTCCGCCTCGCCACCGCGGATCAGGTCGCAAGCCGCGAGCACCGCGTTGAAGGCCGAGGTGCAGGCCGTGGACACGGTGAAGACCGGACCCTGCCAGTCGAGCGCGCCCGCGACGATGGCGGCGAAGTCCTGCAGGTCGCCACCCAGGCGCAGGTCCTGCGGCGCCTGCTCCATCGCGCCGATGTCGAGCGACGACGAGGCCACGAAGAGCGGGCCGCTGCGCCCTGCCCCCTGGCCCGCTTCGGCCGCTACGCTGCGCACCGTGCGCACCAGGCGCTGCAGCCAGTCGCCCTCGCCGCGCGGCAGGCGGTAGACCGGCCACTGCAGGCCCGGTGCCACCTCGACCGGTTCGGGCGGGGCGCCGCGGCCCTGTTCGATGGCGGCCACGGCAGCGCGCAAGTCGGGCCCGAGCGCACAAGCGAGGCCCGTGCCCGCGAGGTACACATCTGCGTTCACTGGTGCACCCTCAACGCGGCGCTCATGCCTTGCCCGCGCGCACGAGGTGGTCGGCCAGGTGCGCGATGGACGCCAGCGCGCGCCGCGTCTCCTTGCTGTCGGGCATGCGAAGGCCAAAGCGCTGCTGCACCGCCATCGACACCTGCAGCGCGTCGAGCGAGTCGAGGTCGAGCCGCGCCTCGGGGCCGAACAGCGGTTCATGGTCGCCGAGCCCGCCGGGCGGCGCCTCTTTCTCGACGGCCTCGAGCACCGTGACCTTGAGCGAGCCGATGAATTCAGGGGAGACGGTGTCGGTCACGTGGCGGGCCTGCGAAAGAGAAAGACGGCGAGCACGAACATGGCGGCCGCGAAAAGCACCAGCCGGCCGACCTGCGGCAGCGTGTCGGGCACGCCGCCGCCGCGCAGCAGCACGGTCAGCAGCGCCTCGAGGCCCCAGTTCATCGGCGACACCTCGACCAGGCGCTGCATGAAGCCCGGCATCACGAACTTGGGCACCATGATGCCGCCGGCGGCCGCCATCAGCACATTGACCATCGGCCCGATGGTGGTGGCCTGCGCATGGCTGCGCACCGCGCAGGCGATCGCGAGCGACAAGCTGACCGCGGCCAGGCTCACCGCCGCGAGCGCCACCGCGAGCGCGCCCCAGTGGATGCCCGCGAGCGACAGCGCATCGCCGCCGATCAGCGGCATCAGCCAGATGCCGGCTGCCAGCATCAAGAGCGCCTGCAGCGCATTGACGCCGAGGTACGGCAGCGCCTTCGACGCCAGCAGCATGGCGCGCGAGACGCCGAGGCTGCGCAGCCGCCCGAGCGCGCCCGAGCCGCGCTCCTGCACGAACAGGCTCGACAGCGAGGCGACGACGAAGAACATGCCGAACACCAGCCAGGCCGGCACGTTCTGCTGCACCGACGTGGGCCGCGGCCCGCTGGTGGCGTGGCGCTCGGCATGCACCAGCGCCTGGATCGCCGCACCCCGCGGCGGGCTCGCGGTGCCGGGCAC
>CAMLCW010000367.1 GCA_946478645.1 uncultured Variovorax sp. | reverse complement strand
GCGCGCCGACCCGCGCTTCGACAAGCTGCCGGTGATCGCCATCACCGCCAAGGCCATGAAGGACGACCGCGAGCAGTGCCTCGCGGCCGGCGCGAGCGACTACCTCGCCAAGCCGGTCGACCTGGAGCGGCTGTTCTCGCTGCTGCGCGTGTGGATGCCGAAGATGGAGCGGCTGTGAAGCCCGCCGCTGCCCCGCCACCGCCGCCCGCCTCCGTGCTGAGCAACACGGAGATCGAGCTGCGGCTGCTGATGGAGGCGATCTACCTCAAATACAGCTACGACTTCCGCAACTACACGCTGGCCTCGCAGAAGCGCCGCGTGCTGCATGCGCTCGGCCAGCTCGGGCTGCCGAGCATCTCGGCGCTGCAGGAGAAGGTGCTGCGCGACCCGGCGCTGTTCGGCCGGCTGCTGCAGTACCTGACGATCCCGGTCAGCGAGATGTTCCGCGACCCGGCCTACTTCCTCGCGCTGCGCCAGCATGTGGTGCCGATCCTGCACACCTACCCGTCGGTCAAGGTCTGGGTGGCGGGCTGCAGCACCGGCGAGGAGGTGTTCTCGCTCGCGATCCTGCTGCGCGAGGAAGGCCTGCTCGCGCGCACGCAGATCTACGCCACCGACATCAACCCCGCTTCGCTCGAGAAGGCGCGCCAGGGCATCTTCCCGATCGAGGCGATCCGCGGCTACACCGCCAACTACCAGCGCGCGGGCGGCCGCAGTTCGTTCTCCGACTACTACACCGCCGCCTACGATGCGGCGCGCTTCGATGCGTCGCTGTGCGCCGACGTGATCTTTGCCGACCACAGCCTCGCGACCGACAGCGTGTTCGCCGAGACGCAGCTCGTGTCGTGCCGCAACGTGCTGATCTACTTCAACCGCGAGCTGCAGGACCGCGCGCTGGGCCTGTTCCACGAGTCGCTCTGCCATCGCGGCTTCCTGGGCCTGGGCGCGAAGGAGAGCATCGACTTCTCGAGCTACGCCGGCCGCTTCGACGCCCATTCGCGGCCCGAGCGCATCTACCGCAAGGCTTCATGAAGAAGAACACCTTGCCCCGTACGGAGCGGCGCGTCGAGGCCGTGGCGCTCGGCGCCTCGGCCGGCGGCATCGAGGCGCTCATCACGCTGCTCGACGGCCTCGCGCAGCCCTGGCGCCTGCCCGTGGTGATCGTGCTGCACCTGCCCGAAGGGCATGAAAGCCACCTCGCCGAGATCTTTGCCGAGCGCCTGCACGTGCCCGTGCACGAGGCCGCGGACAAGATGCCCGTCGCTGCGGGCACGGTCTACTTCGCGCCGCCGGGCTACCATCTGTCGATCGAGCGCGACCGTTCGTTCTCGCTGAGTTGCGAGCCGCCGGTGCGCTTCTCGCGGCCCTCGATCGACGTGCTCATGGCCTCGGCCGCCGACGCCTATGGCGCTGCGCTGGCCGGCCTGCTGCTCACCGGCGCCAACGAAGACGGCGCCGAGGGCCTGTACCGCATCCACCTGGCCGGCGGCCTGACCGCCGTGCAGGACCCCGGGGAAGCCCAGGTGTCCACCATGCCCGAAGCGGCCATCGCGCTGCACCGTCCCGATCACGTGCTTCCCCTGCGCGACCTTCGCGCCCTGCTGTTGCAACTGGAGTCTGCCCATGCCCATTGACGTCGAAAGCAAGCTGCTGATCGTCGATGACCTGCCCGAGAACCTGCTGGCGCTCGAGGCCCTGATCCGCGGCCCCGGCCGCGCCGTGCACCGCGCGGCCTCCGCCGAGGAGGCGCTGGCGCTCTTGCTCGACCATGAGTTCGCGCTGGCCATCCTCGACGTGCAGATGCCCGACATGAACGGCTTCGAGCTGGCCGAGCTCATGCGCGGCACCGAGCGCACGCGCCACATCCCGATCATCTTCGTGACCGCCGCGGGCCGCGAGCTCAACTACGCGTTCCAGGGCTACGAAAGCGGCGCGGTCGACTTCCTGCACAAGCCGCTCGATCCGCACGTGGTCACGAGCAAGGTCAGCGTCTTCGTCGACCTGCATCGCCACCGCAAGGCGCTCAGGCACGAGCGCGACGCGCTGGCGGCGGCCAACCTCAAGCAGGAGGAGCTCGTGCGCCAGCTGCGCCACACGCAGGTCGAGCTGGAGCATGCGGTGCGCATGCGCGACGATTTCATGTCGATGGTCTCGCATGAGTTGCGCACGCCGCTCAACACGCTCTACCTCGAGACGCAGCTGCGGCAACTGCATGTGGCCAAGGGCAACCTCGAGTCCTTCGCCGCCGACCGGCTGCCGGCCATGATCGAGCGCGACCAGCGCCAGATCCGCAACATGGTGCGGCTGATCGACGACATGCTCGACGTGACGCGGCTGCGCCGCGATGCGCTGTCGATACAGCCCAAGGCGGTCGATCTGGCGGTGCTGGCGCGCGCGGTGGTCGAGGGCCTGCGGCAGCAGGCCGACGCCGCGGGTTCCGTCATCGAACTCGAGGCACCGCCGCATCTGCACGGCGTGTGGGACGAGTTCCGCATCGAGCAGGTGCTGACCAACCTGCTGACCAACGCGCTGCGCTACGGCCGCGGCAAACCCGTCGAGATGCAGCTGCGCGAGGCCGACGGCATGGCGCACATCGCCGTGCGCGACCAGGGCATCGGCATCGCGCCCGAGGACCAGGCCCGCATCTTCGAGCAGTTCGAGCGCACCGACGACAGCCGCAAGCATGCGCCGGGCCTCGGGCTCGGCCTCTTCATCACGCGGCGCATCGTGTGCCTGCACGGCGGGCGCATCGAGGTGGAGAGCACCGCCGGCGAGGGTGCGCTGTTCCGCGTGACGCTGCCGCTGCAGCCCGAAGCCGCCGCCGCGGCGCCGACCCCGGTGCAGGCATAGGCGTCTTCCTACGGACAGCGCCCGCGCGCGCCGGGATACTGCATGATTCCCTTCCCGCCCTATTTGGAAACGCCTCCGTGAACGTGCTGATCGTCGATGACAACGAAGCTGCCGCAGACCTGCTGCGCGAACTGCTGAGCCTACAGGACCACACGGCGCGCTGCACCTACACCGCGCAGCAAGCCATGGACGCCGCGGCCGCGGAGCGCTTCGATGCAGCGCTGATCGACCTGACGCTGCCCGACTTCCCGGGCAGCGAGGTCGCGCGTCGCCTGCGCGCCGACACCAGCGGCCACAGCCCGCGGCTGCTGGTGGCGATCTCGGGCTTTGCGGCCGACGATGCGGCCGGGGCCGCGGGCCGCGACGTGTTCGACCATCACCTGCAGAAGCCGATCGACATCGGGCAGCTCACCGACATCCTCGCCGCCGGGCACTGAGCAGGACCTCGCGGGCCGCCGGGCGCTCGACGAGCCCAGCTGCAAACGTAACGTTTGTTGTTTGTTGGCAAAGGGCGGCATTCCCCCGACTTGTGGATTACACAGGTGAGGCTTAAGGTATCCATTCCCCGAGCCTCCATACCTTTTTCTTCGCCCCATGCTGCTTTTCCGCCGCATCCTCCAGTTCTTCGGCGTTTCCGGCTCCGCGTCGTCGACTCCGGCCGGCGAACACCAGTTGGGACGCATCCGCTCGGCCATGCTGGCCGTGCTCCAGGTGCACGGCGGGCATTCGGTTCAGCGCGTGGCGCAGCGGGTGCGCTTCGCGAGCGACATGGAATCGCTCTGGTACCTGCGCCAGGACGTGATGCTGGCCTTGAGCGCCATCGACGGCGAAGCCGCCGCGCGGCGCCAGATGAAAGCCATCAACGGCATGTTCAAGGGCGGCCTGCCCGGCTCGATGGCCCCGCGCCGCCACCACCGGGCCTGTTGAACGCCCGCTGGCGTCCGGAAGTCCGCCTCAGTGCGCGTGGCCGTGCCCGTGCCGGTGGCCCCAGACCATGAACACGTCGCGCCCGTCGGCCGCGAGCTCGACCTTGGCACCCACCGGCAGCAGCACCTTGGTCGGCACATGCCCGAAAGGCAATCCCGTGAGCACCGGCACCTTGAGCTGCGTGCGCAGCCGGTCGACCACCGCCTCGAAGCCGAAGCCGCGGTCGTAGCCGGGCACCTTGCGCATGCCGGTGAACTGGCCCAGCACGATCGCGCGCTGCCGCGCGAGCACGCCGGCCATGCGCAGTTGCTCGAGCATGCGCTCGATGCGGTAGGGGTGCTCGTTGACGTCCTCGACGAACAGCACGCCCTTGTCGACCTGCGGGAAATAAGGCGTGCCGAGCAGGCTCACGAGCACGCAGAGGTTGCCGCCCCAGAGCGTGGCGCCGTGGACCGGCTTGAACTTGATGGCCGCATCGCGCACCGGCATGCGCCAGCCGGTGCCCTCGCCCTGCCCGCTCACGAGGTCGTCGAAGCAGGCTTCCATGATGTCGTCGGGGCCGCCCTCGGCCCCGAAGTCTTCGCCGACCGCGGGACCGGCCCAGGTGACGGCGCCGGTCTTGGCGAGCAGCGCGTTCTGCAGCGCGGTGAAGTCGCTGAGACCGACGAACTCGGTGCCGCGGTCGATGGCCTTGGCCACGGCCTTGTAGGGCACGGCATCGAGGATGCGCGTGAGGCCGTAACCGCCGCGCGCGATCAGCGCAATGTCGGCGCCGCTGGCCGCGGCGCGCGCGATCGATGCGAGCCGCGTGGCGTCGTCGCCCGCGAAGCGCTGATGCACTGAGAGCGCGGCCTCGTCGATCTCGACCTCGTGGCCGAGCGCCTTGAGCCTGGCGACGCCACGGCGGAATGCGGCCTTGTCGCGGATCGCGCTCGAAGGGGAATAGATGTAGATGTGTTTTTGGGTGCTCACGGCGGCGAGTATCCCATTGCCTCGCGCACCTGCCGCGCAAGCGCAGCGGCCTGCGCCGGGCTTGGCCCCGATGCCGAGGCCGGCGCGACCGGACCCAGCGCGCGCAGTGCCGCTTCGTGGCCACGGTCCGGGAATGGCGCGCGCCATGCCGTGCCGGCCGACGCACCCTCGTCGGGCGCCGCCAGCACCGCGACGATCCGGTCGGGCCATGCCGCCTGCAGCAGCGCAGCCAGCGGCTCGCCCGCAGCGCTGTGCACCAGCGCCAGCCGCGCCCCAGGCGCGATGCGGTCGAGCCATTCGCAGAGCACTTGGCAGTGCCATGCGAGCCGATGCACGCGCTCGCGCTTGGGCTTGTCGCTCTGGCCGAAGCCGATCAGGTCGGGCACCAGCGTGCGCAGCCCCGGCGTGCCGGTCAAA
>CAMLCW010000366.1 GCA_946478645.1 uncultured Variovorax sp. | reverse complement strand
CGAAGCTCATGTTGGCCGAGTTGAGCATCTCGCCGCAGGCCGCGCCGATGGTCTTCGGCAGGCCCTGGCCGCCGAAGTCGGCCGGATGCTGCAGCCCCTGCCAGCCGCCCACGGCGTACTGCGCGAACGCCTCCTTGAAGCCCTTGGTGGTCGTGACCGCGCCGTCCTTGAACGACGAGGGTTCGCGGTCGCCCGCCACGTTCAGCGGCGCAATCACGTCCTGGTTGAAGCGCGCGCATTCCTCGAGCACGGCCTGCGCGGTCTCGAGGCCGGCGTCCTCGAAGCCTGGCAGCCTGGCGATCTCGCCGATATTGGCGAGGTGCTCGATGTCGAACAGCATGTCCTTCAAGGGGGCGGTGTAGCTCATGGTCTTGTCTCCAGATACGGCAGATACGAAAAGGGCATCGCGAACGATGCCCTTCGGCTCAATGCAGCAAGGCGATCAGAGCGCCTTGACCAGTTCCGGCACGGCCGTGAACAGGTCGGCCACGAGGCCGTAGTCGGCCACCGAGAAGATCGGCGCCTCTTCGTCCTTGTTGATCGCGACGATGACCTTCGAGTCCTTCATGCCGGCCAGATGCTGGATCGCACCCGAGATGCCCGCGGCGATGTAGAGCTGCGGCGCGACGATCTTGCCGGTCTGGCCCACTTGCCAGTCGTTCGGCGCGTAGCCCGCGTCGACCGCGGCGCGGCTGGCGCCCAGGCCCGCATTGAGCTTGTCGGCCAGCGGCGTCATCACTTCAGTGAACTTCTCGGCGCTGCCCAGCGCGCGGCCGCCCGAGACGATGATCTTGGCGGCCGTGAGTTCGGGGCGGTCGCTCTTGGTGACCTCGCGGCCCACGAAGCTCGACTTGCCGCTGTCGGCCACGCCTTCGGCGGTTTCGACCGAGGCGCTGCCACCGGTGGCGGCCGCGGCGTCGAAGCCCGTCGTGCGCACGGTGATCACCTTGGTGGCATCGCTGCTCTGCACGGTGGCAATGGCGTTGCCGGCGTAGATCGGGCGCTCGAAGGTGTCGGGGCTCTCGACCTTGGTGATGTCGGAGATCTGCGCCACGTCGAGCTTGGCGGCCACGCGCGGTGCGACGTTCTTGCCGTTGGCGGTCGAGGGGAACAGGATGTGGCTGTAGTTGCTGGCGATGGCCAGAACCTGCGCGGCCACGTTCTCGGCCAGGTTCTCTGCGAGCGAGGCGCTGTCGGCCACGATGACCTTGGAAACGCCAGCGATCTGCGCGGCGGCCTTGCCGGCTTCAGCGGCATTGGCACCGGCGACGAGCACGTGCACGTCGCCGCCGCAGGCGAGTGCGGCGGTCACGGTGTTGAGGGTCGCGGGCTTGACGGTCGCGTGGTCGTGTTCGGCAATAACAAGTGCAGTCATGTTGTTCCTCAGATCACTTTGGCTTCGTTCTTGAGCTTGTCCACCAGCGTGGCGACGTCGGGCACCTTGATGCCGGCGCCGCGCTTGGGCGGCTCGCTGACCTTGAGGGTCTTCAGGCGCGGCTTGACGTCGACGCCCAGGTCTTCGGGCTTGAAGGTGTCGAGCTGCTTCTTCTTGGCCTTCATGATGTTGGGCAAGGTAACGTAGCGCGGCTCGTTCAGGCGCAGGTCGGTGGTGATGACCGCCGGCAGCGTGAGCGCCACGGTCTCGAGGCCGCCGTCGACTTCGCGCGTCACGGTGGCCTTGCCGTCGGCCACTTCGACCTTGGAGGCGAAGGTGGCCTGCGGCAGGTCGGCCAGCGCGGCGAGCATCTGGCCCGTTTGATTGGCGTCGTCGTCGATGGCCTGCTTGCCGAGGATCACGAGCTGCGGCTGCTCCTTGTCGACCAGCGCCTTGAGCAGCTTGGCCACGGCCAGCGGCTGGAGCTCTTCGGTCGTTTCGACCAGGATGCCGCGGTCGGCGCCGATGGCCATCGCGGTGCGCAGCGTTTCCTGGCACTTGGCATCGCCGCAGGAGACGGCGATCACTTCGGTGACCACGCCCTTTTCCTTGAGCCGCACGGCCTCTTCGACAGCGATCTCGTCGAAGGGGTTCATGCTCATCTTGACATTGGCAATATCGACACCGGTGCCGTCGCTCTTCACGCGCACCTTGACGTTGTAATCGACGACCCGTTTGACAGGCACTAGAACCTTCATTGACTTGACTCCATTGGGATTGCAAAAAGGGGGCTGCGAGAGCAACCGGTCATTCTAGAGTCCGACCCCGGCCGGCTCCACGTTCGTCGCGATCAGTACTGCACTGCAGCAAAAAAGAACGATCGTGCTTTTCGGCGATTATACGACAGGGCCGGAGGGCGCCGAAGCGCCCGGCGGCAGCGATTCCACGCGCAGCACGCGCTGCCGATACGGAATCTCGACGCCCGCGGCACGCAGCCCTTCGAGGATCGCGATGTTGATTTCCGAGCGCACGTTGTCCTTGCCCTTGTCGGGGTCGGCGACCCAGAAGTTCAGCATGAACTCGAGTCCGTCCGGCGCGAAGCTCGCCAGGTAGGCGACCGGCTCGGGGTCGGCCATGACGCGCGGCTGGGCCTTGGCTGCACCGCAGAGGATGGCCTGCACCTGCGCCACGTCGCTCTGGTAGCCCACCACGATGCGCGTCGTGATGTTGAACTTGAGGTCGGCCATCGAGAGGTTCTCGACCCGGCTCGTGATGAGCGATTCGTTCGGCACGATGGCCTCGCGGCCGTTGCCGGCCCGGATCAGCGTGTAGCGCGTCTTGATGTCGGTGATGCGGCCCTCGAAGGTGTCGACCTTGACGTTGTCGCCGATGCGGATCGAGCGCTCGAGCAGGATCACGAAGCCGCTCACGTAGTTGGCCGCAAGCTTCTGCAGGCCGAAACCCAGGCCCACGCCGATCGCACCGCCGAGCACCGACAGCGCCGTCAGGTCGACCCCCACCGCCGACAGCGCGAACAGCAATCCGACCAGCAGCAGAAAGGCCCGCACCGCGTTCGAGGCGACCTTGCGCATCGACAGGTCGGTCACCGCCTCGCTCAGGATGCGCTTCTCGATGGTGGCGGCGATCCAGAGCGCGATCACCAGCACCAGCCCGGCCGAGAGCGCGCCCTGCACGATGGTCTGCAGGCTCACGCGGGTCTTGCCGAAAGCCAGCGTGATGTCGTCGAGCTCGGCCAAGAGCGGCGGCAGCAGCCCGACGATCCAGAGGATCGCCGCGAGCCAGGCCAGCCACGAGATCGTTCGTTCGACCAGCCGCACCAACTGGGACGTGGGAAACACGGCGTGCAGCACCCGCGCGAACAACCGGATGACCGCGAGCGACAGGAACACCGACACGCCGACGCGCAGCAGCAGCACCGTCTGCAGCTCGCCCACGGCGCGGCGCGCGAGTTCGGCGAAGACCAGCGCGAGCAGTGGGAAGAGCACGCCGTCGAAGATGCGCTCGCCGAACCAGATCGAATCCTTGGGTTGGTCGCGCCCGAACCAGCGGCTGACGAGCCAGGCCAGCGCCACGCAGGCGGTCAGCGCCGCCAGTTCGATGCCGATGCCCTGCGCATCGATGTGGGCCAGCCGTTGCCTGAAGTCCTGGAAGTTCACCAGGAAAGAGAAAAAGGGCGCTGCGCCGCCCGCACCGGCCGGCGCGCTCACAGGCTTGCCAGGACCCGCACGTGGGCTTCCACGCTGCGCGCCAGCGCATCGAGGTTGTAGCCGCCTTCGAGCATCGAGACGACTCGGCCCTGCGCATGGCGCCGGGCCACGTCCTGGATGCGGGCCGTGATCCAGCTGAAATCGCTCTCGGTCAGCCCGAGCTGGCCGAGGTCGTCCTCGCGGTGGGCGTCGAAGCCCGCGCTCACGAAGACCATCTGCGGCGCGAACTCCTCGAGCCGCGGCATCCAGAGCGCCTCGATCAGTTCGCGCACGTCCATGCCCTTGGTGTAGGCCGGAACGGGCAGGTTCAGCATGTTCGCGGCCGGGTGGTTGGTCCCGCTGTACGGGTAGAACGGATGCTGGAAGAAGCCCACCATCAGCACGCGCTCATCGTCCGAGAGGATGTTCTCGGTGCCGTTGCCGTGGTGCACGTCGAAATCGACGATCGCCACGCGTTCGAGCCCGTGCACCTCGAGCGCATGCCGCGCCGCGATGGCCACGTTGTTCAGGAAGCAGAAGCCCATGGCCTGCTCGCGGCAGGCGTGGTGGCCGGGCGGGCGCACCGAGCAGAAGGCGTTGTCGAGCTCGCCCGCGATCACCGCGTCGGTGGCGGCAATGGCCGCCCCCGCGGCGCGGCGCGCGGCCAGGAGCGTGTAGCGGTTGAGGATGGTGTCGGGGTCGAGCTGCGCATGGCTCGGACCGCCGGCCGGTTCGTCGGCCACCAGGCGCTGGTGCAGCGACTCGAGGTATTCGAGGTGTTCCTCGCTGTGCGCGCGCGTGATCTGCGCCAGCGTGGCCAGCGGCACCTCGCGGCGCTCGAGCGCATCGCCAACGCCGGTGGCGAGCAACCGGTCCTCGATCGCATCGAGACGCTCGGGACATTCGGGGTGGCCCCGGCCCATGTCGTGCTTCCAGCAATCGCGATGTGTGAAATAGCCGGTCTTGCCCATGTGACTCTTCTTGTAGCTGTAGCTGGACTTATCTAGACCTCACACGGAATGGGGCCGCAGGGTCTTCGGGTATCGTTTGCATATGGATACAAATATGGACGTTGCTGCCAAACTTTCCACTTTGCTAAATCAGCTTAACACGGTGATTGTCGGCAAGGAGGCCCAGGTGCGCGACTGCGTGGCCTGCCTGCTGGCGGGCGGCCACCTGCTGATCGAGGACGTGCCCGGGGTCGGCAAGACCACCCTCGCCCATGCGCTGTCGCACACCTTCGGGCTGCAGTTCTCGCGCGTGCAGTTCACGGCCGACCTGATGCCGGGCGACCTGTCGGGCGTGGCGATCTACGACCGGGGCCAGCAGTCGTTCGTGTTCCATCCGGGGCCGATCTTCGCGCAGGTGCTGCTGGCCGACGAGATCAACCGCGCCAGCCCCAAGACGCAGAGCGCGCTGCTCGAAGCCATGGAAGAGAAGCAGGTCACGATCGAAGGCGAGACCCGGCCGCTACCGACGCCCTTCTTCGTGATCGCCACGCAGAACCCACAGGACCAGCTCGGCACCTTCGCCCTGCCCGAATCGCAGCTCGACCGCTTCCTGATGCGCATCTCGCTCGGCTACCCCGACCGGGCCG
>CAMLCW010000365.1 GCA_946478645.1 uncultured Variovorax sp. | reverse complement strand
AAGTGCAGCGGCTGGCCGAACGCTCGGCCGACGCCACGCGCCAGATCTCGGCGCTCGTGAAGGCGATTCAGACCGACACGCAGGATGCCGTGGGCGCCATGGAGCGCTCCACGCAGGGTGTGGTCGAAGGGGCCAAGCTGTCCGACAACGCGGGCACCGCGCTGTCCGAGATCGACCGCGTGTCGCGCCGCCTGGCCGACCTCATCGAGCAGATCTCGCAGTCGGCCTCGCGCGAGGCCGATTCGGCCAACGTGGTGGCGGCCAACATCCAGCACATCTTCGCGGTGACCGAGCAGACCGGGGAAGGCACCCGCACCACGGCCCAGCAGGTGCGCGAGCTCTCGCAAATGGCGGAAGAATTGCGCCGCTCGGTCGCTCGTTTCAAGATCGTGTGATGAAGCCCTTTCCGGCGGCGGAACTGGACATTCGGGGTGCGCGGCGCCCACTGGAAAACTGACAGATCAAAGAACGGCGAGCACCCAACGTGTCGACTCCAACCCCTGCCACGGCCCCCCTCGCTGGCAACATGCCGGCCAACGAAGACCTCGGGCCGTTGGCCTGGATTCTGGGCGAGGTCCAGAAGTCCATCGACAGCGTCGGCAAGTCGCTGCGGCGCTTCGTGCGCGAAGTGGGCGGCGCCGCCGAACTCGAGAGCGGCCCGCTGCAGGTGGCCCGCCAGCAGCTGCACCAGTCGGTCGGTGCGCTGCAGATGGTGGGCAATACCGCACCCGCGCTGGTGCTCGGCGCGGTCGAGTTCGCGGTGCAGGGCTTCATCGCCGAGCCGCAGCGCTGCACCGACAGCGCGGTCCACAAGATCGAGCGCGCCGGCTTCGCCGTCATCGATTTCCTGCAGGCGGTGCTGGCCGGCAAGCCGGTCTCGTCGATCGGCCTGTTCCCGCAATACCGCGACGTGCTCGAACTGGTGGGCAACGAGCGCGTGCATCCGGCCGATCTCTGGAGCGTGGCCTGGCGCTGGGTCGAGGTGCGTCCCGCGCTGACCCAGGCCGCGCTGGCGCCCGATCCGGGCGTTCGCTCGCGGCTCGACCGCGAGGTGCTGCAGCTCGTGAAGACCGGCGATCCCGAAGCCGCACGGCGCCTGCATGCGGTGTGCCTGGGCCTCGGACGCGGCGCGCTGCTGCCGCGCGTCGCGAGCTTCTGGACCCTGGCCGCGGGCTTCTTCGAGGCGCTCGCGCTCGCGCTGATTCCCGCCGACACCTACGTCAAGCGCGCCGCCTCGCGCGTGCTGCTGCAGTACGCCACGCTCGCGCGCGGCGACAGCGCCGTCTCCGACCGGCTCGGCCAGGACCTGCTTTTCTTCTGTGCCCAGGCCGTGCCCACCGCGCAGCAGGAAGCCGCCACGCTGCGCACCGTGCGCGCCGCCTGGGGCGTGGCCGGCGAGCCCTACGTCGACTATGCGGCCGAGCAGTTCGGCCGCTTCGATCCGCTGGTGCTCTCGCAGGCACGCAAGCGCATCGAGACCGCCAAGGAAATGTGGTCGGCGCTCTCGGGCGGCGACATCACGCGCACGCGCCAGGTGGCCGACACCTTCGCGCAGCTCGGCGAGTCGCTGCAGAAGCTGCATCCGCCGAGCCTGCCGATGGTCGAGGCGCTGACGCATGCGGTCGACGCCTCGTTGCGCTCCGGCCAGCCGCCCGACACCGAGCTCGCGATGGAGGTCGCCACCTCGGTGCTCTACCTCGAAGCCGCCCTCGAAGACCTCGATCCGAGCGATCCGCAGCTCACCGCGCGCACGCTGCAGCTCGCGGGGCGCATCGAGCGCGTGCGCGACGGCGGCCATTCCGAGCCGCTCGAGCCCTGGATGGAGGACCTGTACCGCCGCGTCAGCGACCGCCACACCATGGGCACCGTCGTCGACGAACTGCGCAGCCACTTGAGCGAACTCGAGAAGTCGCTCGACCAGTACTTCCGCCGCCCGGCCGAGAAGGCGCTGCTGCGCACCGTGCCGAGCCAGCTGCTGCAGATGCGCGGCGTGTTCTCGGTGCTCGGCCTCGAGCAGGCCGCCGAGACCGTGCAGCGCATGCGCGACGACGTCGAGCAGATGCTGGTCGGCAGTGCCTCGCCGGTCGAGGAAATGCACAGCTTCGACGCGCTCGGCAACAACCTCGGCGCGCTCGGCTTCCTGATCGACATGCTCGGCTACCAGCCGGCGCTCGCCAAGCGGCTGTTCGTGTTCGATGCCGAGGCCGGTGAACTCAAGCCCTTGATGGGGCGCCATGGCGAGCCTGCGCCCGCCGAGACGGCCGCCCCCGGCGTGGCCCTCGGCGCCGAGCCGGTGCTCAGCATCGAGGAGGTCGATGCCCAGATCGCCTCCAAGCTCGCGGCGCTCGCCGCGCCCGGCCGCAAGGCCAAGGCATCGCCGATCGAGGAGTTCAGCCGCCAGGCCGACAGCTGGACGCAAAAGATCGCCGGCCCGACTGCGCTGCCCGACACCGAGGTCACCGAGCTCGAAGAAGACGACCTGCAGAACATCTTCCTCGAAGAGGCGCGCGAGGTGGTGCAGAACGGCCTCGCCGCCATCGACGAGCTCGGCAGCCATCCGGACGACACCGAGGAACTCACGATCCTGCGGCGCGCGTTCCACACGCTCAAGGGCAGCTCGCGAATGGTCGGCCTGTCGGACTTCGGCGATGCTGCCTGGTCCTTCGAGCAGGTGCTCAATACCTGGCTCGCCGACCAGCGCGCCGCCACGCCCGAGCTGCTTTCGGGCACCCGCAAGGCGCTCGAGGATTTCGGCCAGTGGGTCGAGGCCATCGCCGCGGGCACGCCGCACGGCTGGCAGCCGGCGCACTTCAGCCGGGTTGCGAACGCCCTGCTCGCCGGTGAAGCGATGCCGGCCGCCCCGGCCCCCGGTGCCGAGGTGCTCGCGGCCGCGGCCCGGCAGATCGCGGCCGAGCCGCCCGAGGCCGCACCCGCACCGGCACCGGCACCGGAGGCGATGCCGCCGCTCCCGGACCTGCCGGACCTGCCCGACCTGAGCTTGTCGCGCGAACCCACAGGCTTCGGGTTCCCGGCCGAAGTGCCGCAGCCCATCGACCGCCCGGAGCGCGACGACGACTTCGCCTCGACCGACTTCCTCGACTTCGACGCCAAGCCCGAATCCGGCATCGAGACCTTCGAAACCCTGGCCGACGTGGACTTCGACTTCTCGCTGCCCGCGCAGCCGGCGCCGGCGCTGGCGCCGGCGCAGCACGAGCCGATGGCGCCGGCCGTGGCCGAGGCGCTGCCCGATCTCGAATGGCTGACCGAGCCGCCGGCCGAGGAAGAACGACCCGTCGCCGCCGCGGCCCTGCTGCGGCAGCCCGACGAGGCTTCGGTCCCGCGCGCCAGCGACGAAGCGCCTGCCGCAGAAGAAGCACCGCTGCCCGAAGTGGAAGCAGCTGCAGAGCCCGCCGCCGTCGCCCCGGCACCGGCCGAGCCCGAGCCCGAGCCCGAGCTGCCCGCCGGCATGGCCAGCGCCCCCAGCGCGGAAGACCAGGTCAAGGTCATCGGCCCGCTGCGCATCGGCATCGCGCTCTACAACGTCTACCTGAACGAAGCCGACGAGTGGTCGCGCCAGCTCGCCACCGACGTCGGTGAGTGGGCGCTCGAAACGCACGAGCGCGTGCCCGATTCGACCATCGCGCACGCGCATTCGCTTGCCGGCAGTTCGGCCACGGTCGGCTTCCACAGCCTGTCGGGCATGGCCCGGCTGTTCGAGGCGGCGCTGCAGCACCTGCAGATGCAGGGCAGCGGCACGCGCGAGCAGGGCCTGGTGCTGGTGGCCGCGGCCGACGAGCTTCGCCGCCTGCTGCACCAGTTTGCCGCCGGCTTGCTGCGCGAGCCGTCCGAAGGCACGCTCCAGGCGCTGCGCGACATCGCCGCCGCGCCCATGCCCCCCGAGGCGGCCTTCCGCATCGCGCCCAGCCCGGTCCGGATGCCGCCGCTCGAGAGCGTGGCCGACGTGGCGCTGGACGACACCGAGGACGCGATCGACGTGAGCGACGCGGTCGACGTGGACCTGTTACCGATCTTCGAGGAAGAAGCGGCGGAACTGCTGCCGCAGCTCGCCCAGGCGCTGCGCCAGTGGGCGCACCATCCCGACGACGGCGCGCCGCGCGCCTCGGTGCTGCGCACGCTGCACACGCTCAAGGGCAGCGCCCGGCTGGCCGGCGCAATGCGCCTGGGCGAGCGCGCGCACCGCATGGAGTCCGAGATCGAGCTGCTGGGCACCCAGGGCGCGGCCGACCGCGGCGAGATCGAGAAGCTGCTGGTGCGCCTCGATGTGCTGCAGGCCACCTTCGACGCACTGCGTGCCGCCGACCAAGCCACGCAGGCCGAAGTGGCCGAGCGCGTGGCCTCGGCTTCCGCCGCATCGCCCGGTGTGCAGCTGGTGCAGGTGGCGGCCGAGCCGGCCGCGGCCGCCGGCGATGGCGATGGCGACGGCGACGGCGACACGCCGGACGCTCCGGCCGCCAATGACGAAGCCACCGCCGCATCCGACGACCCGGCCGCGGCCGAACCGGCGGCCGCCGCGTTGCTGCCGCGTGCGGTGTTCGCGCCGCTCACGCCGCTGCGCCCGGCCTCGGGGCAGGCGGTGCGCATCCGCACCCAGCTGCTCGACCGCCTCGTGGCGCAGACCGGCGAGGTCATCATCACGCGCTCGCGCCTCGAGGCCGAGCTGGGCCAGCTGCGCGCCTCGCTCGCCGACCTCACGGGCAACCTCGACCGCCTGCGCCAGCAGCTGCGCGACATCGAGGTGCAGGCCGAAAGCCAGATGCAGTCGCGGCTCGCGCAGGCGAAAGACTCGCAGCAGAGCTTCGATCCGCTCGAGTTCGACCGCTTCACGCGGGTGCAGGAACTCACGCGCATGATGGCCGAGTCGGTGAACGACGTGGCCACGGTGCAGCGCACGCTGCAGAAGACGGTGCAGGCCACCGAGGACGACCTGAGCGTGCAGGCGCGCCAGACGCGCGAACTGCAGCGCGGCCTGCTGCGCACGCGCATGGTGGAGTTCGAAGGCATCTCCGAGCGGCTTTACCGCGTGGTGCGCCAGGCGTCCAAGGACACCGGCAAGCAGGTGCGGCTGGACATCGTCGGCGGGTCCATCGAAATGGACCGCGGCGTGCTCGACCGCATGACGCCGGCCTTCGAGCACCTGCTGCGCAACTGCGTGGCGCACGGCA
>CAMLCW010000364.1 GCA_946478645.1 uncultured Variovorax sp. | reverse complement strand
TTCGTGCTGGCGCTCACCATCGCGGGGGTGGGCCGGCTGGCCGACCGGCAGCCGACCTGGCTGCTGGTGAGCGTGGGCCTGGCGCTGCTCGCGGCCTCGTTCGCGCTGATGCTGCTGCTGCGGCTCGACAGCGCGCTGTGGCTGCTGGTGGCGTTCGCGATCATCGGGCGCATCGGGCTCGGCTTCATCCTGCCTTCGCTCAACCTCGGTTCGATGCGCCCACTCGCGAAGCCGCTGATCCCCCAGGGCGCGAGCGCGATCAACTTCCTGCGCATGCTCGGCGGCGCGGCCGGCGTGAGCCTGTGCGCCATCGTGCTCGAGTGGCGGCTCGCCGCGCACGGCGATTCGCTCGCCAATCCCGCCACCAGCCCGGCGCGGCTCGCGGCCTTCGACGAGGTGTTCGCGATGCTCGCAGGGCTCTGCGCGCTCGCCATCTGCGCGGCCTGGCAACTGCGCGAGCAACCGGCGCAGGACGCGCGCGAGAACGGCTGAACCACGCCGGGCGCCGCGGCCCGGCCGTTCAGTGCCCGTTCGCGGCGCAGGCGGCGAAGCCCTTGAGTTCCGCGAGTTCGTCCAGGATGGTGCAGGCCGGGCGCTGGTCGCCGGCGCAGCCATGGGCCAGCCGCTCGAGCAGCCGCTTCATCAGCGTGAGTTCCTCGATGCGCTCGCCCAGGGCCTGCGCGCGCGCGAGCGCGACGCGTTTCACATCGAAGCTCGCACGGCGCTCGTCGCGCCACAGCGCAAGCAGCTCCATGACCTCGGGGGTCTCGAAACCGAGCGCATGCGCCCTGCGCACGAAGCGCAGCAGCCCGACCGCGCACGCCGCGTCGTCGAGCAGCCCGAGCGCCTCGCAATCGCGCACCAGGCGGTGCGACGCGCCCGAGCGTGCGGCGAGCTGGTCGCGTGTCAGGCCGGCCGCAGCGCCATGCGCCATGGAGTGGTCCATGCAGAACTCCTTTTCAAACGTCAAAGGGTAGGAATGGCCCAGTCTCCGGCTTCACACGGTCGGAACGTCAAGCGAAGGGACATCGGCCCGTGCCGGCGCGCCGCGGCCCGGCCGAATCGCGGTCTAATCGACCCCATGTGCCAATTGCTAGGGATGAACTGCAACACGCCGACCGACGTGACCTTCAGCTTCACGGGGTTCGCGCAGCGCGGCGGCCGCACCGACCACCATGCCGACGGCTGGGGCATCGCCTTCTTCGAAGACCGCGGGCTGCGCCATTTCGTCGATCACCTGCCGGCCTGCGAATCACCGGTGGCCGAGCTGATACGGCGCTACCCGATCCAGAGCCGCAACGTCATCGCCCACATCCGCAAGGCAACCCAGGGCGCGATCAACCTGCAGAACTGCCATCCGTTCGTGCGCGAGCTCTGGGGCCGCTACTGGGTGTTCGCGCACAACGGCGACCTGAAGGATTTCCGGCCGCGGCTGCACGGCAACTTCCATCCCGTGGGCAGCACCGACAGCGAGCACGCCTTCTGCTGGCTGATGCAGGAAATGGCCAAGTCGCATGCGGGCGTGCCGAGCGTCGAAGAACTCACGCTCACGCTGCGCGAGCTTGCGCCGCAACTGGCGCGGCACGGCACCTTCAACTTCATGCTCTCGAACGGACAGGCGCTCTGGGCCCATGCCTCGACCCACCTGTGGTACGTGGAGCGGCGCCATCCGTTCGTGACCGCGCAGCTCGCCGACGAAGACCTCGCGATCGACTTCGCGCAGCACACGACGCCGACCGACCGCGTGGCCGTGGTGGTGACCGCGCCGCTCACGAACAACGAGGAATGGACGCCGTTCGCGCCGGGCGAGCTGCATGTGTTCGTGGATGGGCAGCGCCTCGCGAACTGAAACGTTTGACCGACACTTTTTTGCAACACGGCAAGAAAGTCTCGAGGCAAATCGGTTCAAAGGAATAACAATAATGGTTCTCATTTGCGCATTCCCAGAACCATTCCATGCCATCTTCCTCCCGCTTCCTGCGCGCCAGCCTGCGCCCGACCGCCACTGCCGCGCTGCTCGTGCTGCACGCCCTCACCGCTTCGGCCCAGACGGCAGCCACGCCTGAACCCGCCGCGGCCGGCGCGCCCGGCACCCTGGCCACCGTCACCGTCGAAGCCAGCGCCGACGCCTCGGCCGAAGGCCTGACCAAGCCCTTCGCGGGCGGCCAGGTGGCGCGCGGCGGCCGCGTGGGCATCCTGGGCAACCAGGACATGATGGCCACGCCGTTCTCGAGCACCAGCTACACCAACGAACTGATCCAGAACCAGCAGGCCCGGAGCGTGGCCGACGTGCTGCAGAACGATCCGTCGGTGCGCGTGGCGCGCGGCTTCGGCAACTTCCAGGAGTCGTATTTCATCCGCGGCTTCATCGTCAACTCGGACGACATCGCCTACAACGGCCTGTACGGCCTGCTGCCGCGCCAGTACATCTCGTCCGAGCTGTTCGAGCGCGTCGAGGTCTTCCGCGGCGCGAGCGCTTTCCTCAACGGTGCCACGCCCGCGGGCGGCGGCATCGGCGGCAACATCAACCTGCTGCCCAAGCGCGCGCCGAACGAGCCGCTCACGCAGCTCACGCTGGGCACCGCGAGCGGCTCGCAGGCCTATGCCGCGGCCGACATCGCGCGCCGCTTCGGGCCCGACCAGAGCATGGGCGTGCGCGTGAATGCCGCCCACCGCGACGGCGGCACGGCCATCGACGGCGAAGGCGTCAAGCTCGACGTGCTGGCCGTGGGCTTCGACTGGCGCAGCCGCAATGCGCGGATCTCGGCCGACGTCGGCCACCAGGAGCACCGGCTGCGCCACACGCGCCCGAACGTCACGCTGAACAGCGCCGTCACCGTGGTTCCGAGGGCGCCCGAGAACGACCGCAACTTCGCGCAACCCTGGACCTATTCGTACGAGCGCGACACCTTCGGCTCGGTGCGCGGCGAATACGACATCACGCCCGACATCACGGCCTGGGCCGCGGGCGGCGCGCGCAGCAGCTACGAGAACAACTCGCTCGCGGGCGCGACGGTGACGAACGGCTTCACCGGTGCTTCGACCATGAGCCGCTTCGACAACACGCGCGAAGACAGGGTCAAGACCGCCGAGGCCGGCATCCGCGGCAAGGCGCGCACCGGCAGCGTGGGCCACGAGTGGGTGGTCGCCTATTCGTACTTCGACCTCGACAAGAAGAATGCCTATGGCCTGGGGTTGGGTGGCACGATGAACACCAACATCTACCTGCCGCGCAGCTACGCTCCCCCAGCGCTCACCTACCTCGGCAACGACCTCGCGAGCCCGGGCCTGAACGGCACGACCACGCTCAACAGCGTTGCCGTGGGCGACACGATGTCGTTCATGGACGACCGGCTGCGCGTCACGCTCGGCCTGCGCCACCAGCGCATCGAGAGCAGCGAGATCAGCTACCGCATCGTGAGCAGCGGCCGGCAGACCGCCGCGGGCGGCAGCGTCACGTCGTACGACCAGGAGCGCGTCAGCCCGGTGGCCGGCATCGTGTTCAAGGCCAGCCCGCAATGGTCGGTCTACGCCAACTACATCGAAGGCCTTGCCCAGGGCGAGAGCGCGCCCGCGCAGTCGGGCGGCCAGCCGGTGGTCAACGCGGGCCAGCAGCTGCGCCCTTACGTCTCCAAGCAGAAGGAGATCGGCGTCAAGTACGACGCGGGCAACATCGGCGCCAACCTCGCGCTGTTCACCACCGACAAGCCGCGTGCCTTCGTGGCCAACGGCTACTTCGGCGCGCAGGGCGAAGACCGCCACCGCGGCGCCGAACTCAATGTCTTCGGTGAAGTCGCCAAGGGCCTGCGCCTGCTCGGCGGCGTGACCTGGCTCGATGCCAAGCAGCACGACACCGGCAGCGCCGCCACCGACGGCAAGCGCGTGATCGGCGTGCCGAAGGCGCAGGGCAGCCTCGGCCTCGAATGGGACGTGCCGGGCGTGCGCGGCCTGTCGCTCGACGGCCGCATGGTGACCAGCGGCGCGAGCTATGCCGATGCCCTCAACACGCTGCGCGCGCCGGGCTGGACCCGGCTCGACCTCGGCGCACGCTATGTGACCGAAGTCGGCAACGGCAAGCTGCTGACGCTGCGCGCGCGCATCGAGAACGTGGGCGACCGCAGCTATTGGGCGTCGGTCGGCGGCTATCCCGGTTCGGGCTACCTGGTGCTGAGCAACCCGCGCACCTTCAGCCTGTCGGCCACGGTCGAGTTCTGATGCGGGGGTTCTGGACCGCGGTGCACCGCTTCGCGGGACTCGCGGTCGCGCTGTTCCTCGTCGTCTCGGGCCTCACCGGCGCGGTCATCTCGTGGGACCACGAGATCGACGGCTGGCTCAACCGCAAGCTGTACGACACCACCGCGCGCGGCCCGTTCAAGGACCCGTTCGACCTCGCGGCGGCGGTCGAGGCGCACGACCCGCGCGTGCGCGTCGCCTACATGCCGCTCGGCTTCGAGGAAGGCCATGCGGCCGGCTATTTCGTGCAGCCGCGCACCGACCCCGCCACGGGCAAGCCGTACCAGCTCGGCTTCAACCGCGTGTATGTCGACCCCGTGACGGCCGAGATCCGCGGCCAGCGCGACTCGACCGCGATCTCGCTCAGCCCCGAGACGCTGATGCCCTTCCTGCGCAAGCTGCACTACACGCTGCATGTGCCGGCCGTCTGGGGCACCGACCGGCTCGGCCACTGGATCATGGGCACGGTGGCGCTGGTGTGGCTGCTCGACAGCTTCGTCGCGCTCTACCTCACGACGCCCCGGCGACTGCGCCAGGCGGCGCATCCGTCGCACCGCGCCGCACGCGAATGGTGGCGCCGCTGGAAGCCGGCCTGGGCGGTGCGCTGGGCGGCCGGCGGCTACAAGCTCAACTTCGACCTGCACCGCGCGGGCGGGCTCTGGATCTGGGTGCTGATCATCATCATCGCGTTCACCTCGTTCTCGCTCAACCTCTACAAGGAGGTGTTCCATCCGCTGCTGTCGCTGGTGTCGAAGACCACCCCGGGGCCGTCGTCGCTGGTGCCGCTCGCGCCGCTGGGCGCGCGCATCGAACCCGCCATCGGCTTCCGCCAGATCGTCGCCGAGGCCGAGGCCGAGGCGCGCCGGCGCGGCTGGACCACGCCGCTCGGGGGCGTGTTCTACAACCAGCGCGGCGGTTTCTACAACGTGTCGTTCTTCGACCATGCCTCGCACGATG
>CAMLCW010000363.1 GCA_946478645.1 uncultured Variovorax sp. | reverse complement strand
TGATCGCGGTGATCGGCCTGTTCGGCATCGGCGAGATCCTGCTGTCGATGGAAGAGGGCCTGAAGTTCTCGGGCAAGAGCGCCAAGATCGATCCCAAGATCGTGCTGCAGACCTGGAAGCAGCTGCCGCAATATTGGGTGACCTCGCTGCGCAGTTCGCTGATCGGCATCTGGATGGGCATCACGCCGGGCGGCGCAACGCCCGCCTCGTTCATGGCCTACGGCCTGGCGAAGAAGATGTCCAAGCGCGGCTCCAAGTTCGGCACCGGCCAGATGGAAGGCGTCGTGGCGCCCGAGACCGCGGCGCACGCCGCAGGCACCAGCGCACTGCTGCCGATGCTGGCGCTCGGCATCCCGGGCTCGCCCACGGCCGCGGTGCTGCTGGGTGGCCTGCTGATCTGGGGCCTGCAGCCCGGACCGCTGCTGTTTGTCGAGCAGAAGGACTTCGTCTGGGGCCTGATCGCCAGCATGTACCTCGGCAACGTGGTGGGCCTGATCGTGGTGCTGAGCACGGTGCCGCTGTTCGCGTCGATCCTGCGCATTCCGTTCTCGATCATCGCGCCGGTGATCATCGTGATCTGTGCCATCGGCGCCTACACGGTGCACAACGCGATGCTGGACATCTGGTTCATGCTGGGCTTCGGCGTCGTTGGCTACCTGTTCAAGAAGCTCGACTATCCGCTCGCGCCGCTGGTGCTGGCGCTGGTGCTCGGCGACAAGGCCGAAGACTCGTTCCGCCAGGCCATGCTGGTCTCGCAGGGCGACGTGATGATCATGTTCTCGAACCCGCTGGTCGGCGGCATCACCACCCTGGCGCTCGTGCTGCTGTTCTGGCCGCTGATCTCCAAGGCGATGTCGTACATCAAGCCCAAGAAGCCCGACGAGTTCGCCGTCGAGCGGCCCGTGGACTGACCGAACGGAGCGCAAGACCATGCCAGTCATCGCACTCACCCAGGAGATGGGCTCGCTCGCCAAGGACGTGTCGCAGCGCCTGGCCGAGCAGCTCGGCCTCGAGATCATGCGCCACGAGACGATCGAACGCGTGGCCGACCGCATGCAGGTGCCGACCAGCCTGATCGGCCGGCTGCGCGACGGCAAGGCCGGTTTCGTCGAACGCTTCACGGCCGACCGGCGCAGCCTCGCGCTCTACACGGCCGAGGAACTCTTCGCGCTGGCCGACCGCGGCAACGTGGTGCTGCGCGGCTGGGGCGCGACCTGCCTGCTGCGGCCTGTGCCGCACGTGGTGTGCGTGCGCATCACGCGCTCGATGAAGAAGCGCGTCGAATGGCTGATGGCGCACCTCGAAACGGACGACGCCGAGTTCGCCGAGGCCGAGATCCGGCGCAGCGACGACGCGCATGCGGCGCGCATGCATGCGCAGTTCGGCGTGACCTGGGGCGACCCGGTGCTCTACGACCTGGTGCTCAACACCGATCGGCTCTCGGTCGACAGCTGCGTGGCGCAGATCGCTGCGCTGGTGCAGCGCCCCGAGTTCGCCGAGACGCCGGCCTCGCGCGCGCTGCTGGGCAACATGGCGCTGGCCGCGCGCGTGAAGTCGGCGCTCAAGGACAACGAGGCCACCGCCGACATCCGCGTGACGGTCGAGGCCGAGCAGGGCCAGGTCACCCTGCGCGGCATCGTGCTCGATGAGGAAGAACGCACGCTCACGCAGGAAGTGGCGGCCAAGGTCGACGGCGTGCGCGGCATCGACAACGCGCTGCGGCTGATGACCGTGCCGCGGCGTTTTGCGTCGGCCAAGCAGACTTGAGAGAGAGCGGACAGCCGGACGCAGAAGGAAGACAAAAGCGACGCAGAGGGTGCAGAAAACACCCAAGCAAATTTTCGGTATTCCTTTCGCGACCTCTGCGAAACCTTCGCGTCCTCTGCGTCCGGCTGTCCGCTCCCGTATTCGCCCTAGATCTTGCCGCGCTTGCGCAAACGGCTCAACGTTTCCGCCGAGAGGTTGAGGTACGACGCCAGCTCCTTGCTCGGGATGCGGTCCTCGAGCTCGGGGTGTTTTCGCATAAAGCGGTGCACCCGGCCCGGCGCGTCGAGCAGGTGCAGCGTGATGGTGTGGGCCATGATTTCGCTCATGCCGCGCATCACGCAGTATTCGAACAGCTCCTTGGTGTCGGCGTGGCGGTTCAGGAAGGCGATCCACTCCTTCAGCGGCAGGCTCGCCACGCGGGCCTTGGTGACGCAGACGATGCCGTAGGGCGTGGGCGTGCCCAGGCGCAGCGCCGCATAGCTGGTCTCCATGTCGTTGGCGTCGGCAAAGCGCAGGATCATTTCCTTGCCCTCAGGGTTGCTCACCACCCGCTTGAGGATGCCGTCGAGGATGAAGTACTGCTCCATCTCGCGCACGCCCTGGTGCAGCAGAAAGTCGCCCTTGTTGCCGTCCACGATGACGAGATGGGTTTCCAGCTCCGCGCGATCGCTTTCAGTCAGGTCCTTGAGAAGGATGTTCTGCCGGAGCTGCGCACGAATGATGTTTTTCTCCGGGTGGTTTTCCAACAACGTCATGGGTCCCGTCTTGCTCGAATTCGCAACATCAACCTCTGGTTCGTCTGGCCGCTGGCCGTTTTCGCGAAAGTTGACCGCGGTCAACGTTCGAAAGCATGCCCCCGAATCATAGTCCCGGCTCGGGCCTCGGCCATTCACCCAAGCAAGAAGGAGAGACATGTCTTCAGTAAGAACGGACAAAGAGGCATCCACGACCCTGGACGACGCCCTCAAGCCCAAGACCCGGGCCGCCGATGGCGATGCGGTCGTGCGCGCGCTCAAGCAGCCCGGCGACGAACAACAGGAGGCGGAAACCATCGACGGTTTCCACCTGGTCATCGATGCGCTGAAGCTGAACGACATCGACACGATTTTCGGCCTGCCGGGCATTCCCATCACCGACCTCACGCGCATGGCGCAGGCCGAGGGCATGCGCGTCATCTCGTTCCGCCACGAGCAGCACGCGGGCAACGCGGCCGCCGCGGCCGGCTTCCTCACGCAGAAGCCCGGCATCTGCCTCACGGTGTCGGCGCCCGGCTTCCTGAACGGCCTGACGGCGCTGGCCAACGCCACCACCAACTGCTTCCCGATGATTCTCATCAGCGGCTCGAGCGAGCGCGAGATCGTCGACCTGCAGCAGGGCGACTATGAAGAGATGGACCAGCTCGCGATCGCCAAGCCGCTGTGCAAGGCCGCGTTCCGCGTGCTGCATGCCGAGGACATCGGCGTGGGCATCGCGCGCGCCATCCGCTCGGCGCTGTCGGGCCGCCCGGGCGGCGTGTACCTCGACCTGCCGGCCAAGCTGTTCGCGCAGACCATGGACGCGGCCAAGGGCCGCCACTCGCTGATCAAGGTGGTCGATCCCGCGCCGCGCCAGATTCCGGCGCCCGACGCGGTGCAGCGTGCGCTCGACCTGCTCAAGGGTGCGAAGAAGCCGCTGATCCTGCTCGGCAAGGGCGCGGCCTATGCGCAGGCCGATGCCGACATCCGCGCGCTGGTCGAGAAGACCGGCATTCCCTACCTGCCGATGTCGATGGCCAAGGGCCTGTTGCCCGACACGCATGCGCAGTCGGCCGCCGCGGCGCGCTCGTACGTGCTGCAGGAAGCCGACGTGGTGCTGCTGGTCGGCGCGCGGCTCAATTGGCTGCTCTCGCACGGCAAGGGCAAGACCTGGGGCCAGGACAAGGGCGCCAAGAAGTTCATCCAGATCGACATCGCACCGACCGAGATCGACAGCAACGTCGCCATCGAGGCGCCGGTGATCGGCGACATCGGCTCCTGCGTGGCGGCGCTGCTCGCGGGCATCGATGCCAAGTGGGCCAAGCCGCCAGCCGACTGGACCGGCGCGATCGCCGAGCGCAAGGACAAGAACCTGTCGAAGATGGCCGCCACCCTCGCCGAGCGGCCCTCGCCGATGAACTTCCACAGCGCGCTCAGCGTGATCCGCGAGCAGGTCAAGGCGCGCCCCGATGCGATCGTGGTGAACGAGGGCGCCAACACGCTCGACTTCGCGCGCAGCATCGTCGACATGTACGAGCCGCGCAAGCGCCTCGACGTGGGCACCTGGGGAATCATGGGCATCGGCATGGGCTTTGCCGTGGCCGCCGCGGTGGTCACCGACAAGCCGGTGATCGCGATCGAGGGCGACAGCGCCTTCGGCTTCAGCGGCATGGAGGTGGAAACCATCTGCCGCTACAACCTGCCGATCTGCGTGATCGTGTTCAACAACAACGGCGTCTACCGCGGCACCGACGTGAACGCGAGCGGCACGCCCGACGTGGCACCCACCGTGTTCGTGAAGAACGCGCGCTACGACAAGCTGATGGAGGCCTTCGGCGGCGTGGGCGTCAACGCCACCACCGCCGACGAACTGCAGAAGGCGCTGGCCGAAGCCGTCGCCTCGCGCCGCCCGACGCTGATCAATGCCGTCATCGACGAGACCGCCGGCACCGAGAGCGGCCGCATCACCAGCCTCAACCCGGCCACGGCCAAGAAGAAGTAATTCGTTCATTCATCCAAGGAGATACGCAGCATGAGCAGCAACAACAAACCCCTCGCCGGCATCAAGATCATCGACTTCACCCACGTGCAGGCCGGCCCCGCATGCACGCAGCTGCTGGCCTGGTTCGGCGCCGACGTGATCAAGGTCGAGCGCCCCGGCGCCGGCGACGTCACCCGCAGCCAGCTGCGCGACATTCCCGATGTCGACGCGCTGTACTTCACCATGCTCAACAGCAACAAGCGCTCGATCACGCTCGACACCAAGAAGCCCGAAGGCAAGGCCGTGCTCGAGAAGCTGGTGCGCGAGTCTGACGTGCTGGTGGAGAACTTCGGCCCCGGCGCGCTCGACCGCATGGGCTTCTCGTGGGAACGCATCCAGGAACTCAATCCGAAGCTGATCCACGCCTCGGTCAAGGGCTTCAGCGAAGGCCACCACTACGAGGACCTGAAGGTCTACGAGAACGTGGCGCAGTGCGCCGGCGGCGCCGCCTCGACCACCGGCTGGTGGAAGGGCGAGAACTCGGCGCCCACGATCTCGGCCGCCGCGCTCGGCGATTCGAACACCGGCATGCACCTGGCCATCGGCATCCTGACGGCCATCATCGGCCGCCAGCAGACCGGCAAGGGCCAGAAGGTGGCCTGCTCGATGCAGGACGCGGTGCTCAACCTGTGCCGCGTGAAGATGCGCGACCAGCA
>CAMLCW010000362.1 GCA_946478645.1 uncultured Variovorax sp. | reverse complement strand
TCCGTCAGGTTGGTGCCCTGCAGCGAGACGCTCCAGGCGCCGCCGGACTTCCAGATCACGCCCGCATTCACCAGGCCATAGCCGTCCTGGGTGATCGGCGCGGTCTTGACGTGGGTCACCGGGTCCTCGGTGATCTCGGTGGTGGCGACGACATCGCTCTGGTAGCTGTAGCCGACCCGCGCCGACAGGTTGCCGCGGCCGATGTCGGCACGGTATTCGAGGTTGAGCGCGCCCGAGAATTCCGGTGCGTTGGTGAACTCCTGGCGGTCGGCGATGTTGACGTTCTTGAAGATGTACTCGTCGAACTGCGCGTCCAGCCAAGCCAGGTTGCCCGACACCGTCCAGTGCGGCGACGCCAGCCACTGGTATTCGAACTCGGCGCCGTTGACGGTACCCGAGCCGGCATTCCTGAAGTCGCCGAAGAAGCCGTCGTCGACGCCATCGCCGTTGGTGTCGATGCCGGTGAAGATCGACAGCTGGATGTCCTTGTACTTGTTGTGGAACAGCGCGGCGTTGAGGAACAGGGTGCGTTCAGCGCCAGCACGTTGGTCTGCTCGGTGATGTCCGAGATCAGCTCGGTGATTTCGCCGATCTCCTGCGACGATTCGCCGAGTCGCTTGATGCGCTTGGAGGTTTCCTGGATCTGGTCACGGATGGCGTTCATGCCGCCGATGGCGTTCTGCACCGCCTGCAGGCCCGACGAAGCGGCCTGCAGCGACTGGCGCGCCACCAGCGCCGACTCCTGCGCCTGCGACGACACGCCGTTGATGCGCTCGGCCATGACGAGCACCGACTGGCCGGTTTCGCGAATCTCGCGCAGCTGCTCGGTCGAGGCGGCCAGCAGCTCGGTCGAGGTGCTTTCCACCTGCGACGTGGTCTGCGCCACGCGCGTGGCCGTGTTCTGCACGTTGCCCACCAGCAGGCGCAGTTCTTCCACCGTGTAGTTCACGGAGTCGGCGATGGCGCCCGTGATGTCCTCGGTCACGGTGGCTTCCTGTGTCAGGTCGCCCTCGGCCACCGTCTGCAGCTCGTTCATGAGCCGAAGAATGGCGGCCTGGTTGGCGTTGTTGACGCGGCTGGCCTCCTCGCTGGCCTGCTCGGCCGCGAGGCGCTCGCGCTCGGCGACGGCGGCGCGCTCGCGGCCTTCGCGCACCTGCACGTAGCCGATGGCACCGGCGAGCGCCAGCGCGGCGAGCGAGAGCACGAACAGCATCACGATCGTGCCGGCGCCCAGGCCGGTGCGCGCGGAGAGCTTGTCCTGCAGTTCACCGAGCGCCTTTCGAAGCGGTTCGCTGTCGGTCAGGATGCTGGCCTGGGCTTCGCGCGCGGCCACCAGGCCCTGCAGGTTGCCGAGGATGGCGGAGGCCTGCGTGCGCATCTGCTCGTAGGTCTTGAGGATGACTTCGAGCTGCTCGCGGGTCTGCGGATCGCGCGAGCCGGGGAAGCGCTGCTGCGCATTGCCTTCGAGCAGGCCGCGCGCGGTTTCCTGGAAGGTGTTCAGGTCCTTGCCGAGCAGGAACACGGCGTCGGGGTTCACGCCTTCGACCGTGAAGAACTCGTTGGTCGACTTGCCGATGCGCTGGGTCAGCATGACGAGCTGGCCGGCCGCGGCGATCTCGGGCAGCGTGGCGTTCTGCTGCATCTTGAGCGAGGCCACCGTCTCGGTCATCTCGAGCAGCGCGGACGACTGCTGGTTGATGTCGCGCAGGGCGGCGCCCACCTGGGTCAGGATCTGGCGCTGCCCGAGCACCACCTTCGCGCTGGTGTCGGCGCGCGCCACCAGCGGGGTGATCCTGGCCATGTCCTCGTCGTACTGGTTGCCCACGCGCTCCAGGCGCAGCGCATCGTCGCCGCTGGTCAGGCCCTGCACGCGGCGTGTGAGGTCGTCGGCGGCGTCCTTCACCTCGACGAACGCGGGCGCGCTGCCGACGAGGGCCTGCGAGATCGACTTGGCGAGTCGCTGCGACTGCATCAGCGCCTGGCCGGTGGCGGCCACCTGCTGCGCAAGCCGCTCGGCGCGAAGGATGGCGGAGCCGGCCACCAGCAACAGCAGCAGCACCACCAGCGCCAGCATGATCGCGAGGATCCGCTGCTGGCGCGCCGGGCTCGCGTCCCTGCCGCCGGCCGCCAGCGCCCCGGCGGCCTCGTCCGAGGCGGCCTCGGCCTCGTTGGCGGCTTCGTTGCCGGTGCGCGCCGGGCCGTCGCCGAAGCCGATGGGCGCCGGGATCGCCGCGGCGTCGGCGCTGCCGTTGCGGTCGAGCCGGACGGTCCTCTCGTCCATGCCCTGCACCGTGTCGGCGGCGTCGAGCGCCAGGGTGGAACCGGAGCCGTCGACGCGGGCCTTGTCGTTGCCGCCGGTCGCGGGCAGTAATTTCTTGAACTTGTCGGCGATCGAGCTCACGGTCGGTCCTTCGGTGGTTGTCTGCTGCTATGCGCTGTGCAAGGGCACTAGGCGCCGATACTCAAAAACTGGGGCTGCTGCGACAGCGCCTGCAGGTTGATCTCCTGCCAGCGCTCGCCGGCCGCGTCGGTGTACAGGTGGCCGAGCCAGGCGGGGGCGCCGTCCGCCGGCGGCTCGGCGGCCGAGAAGGCGTCGGCCCCGCGCAGCCCCGCGAGCCGGTCGACCAGCAAGGCGCAGTTGACTTCGAGCAACTCGTTCAGGGCGACCAGCCGCGACTGCACGCGCGCGGCCTCGCTCGCGGCCGCCACGCCCGGCGCGCCCGAGGCGAAGGCCGAGAGATGCACCACGCCGTAGAGGCCGCCGCGCAGGTTCGCGACGCCGAGGAACCAGGGCGCGGTGTAGGGCACCGGCTGCGGCGGCGTCCAGGGGAAGATCTCGCCCGCATGGCCGAGGGGAAACAGGTACCTGCCCTCGCCGGCCTCGACCGCCAGCCAGGTGGCCGCGATGCCGGTCGTGCGGGCCGCCTGCAGGCGGCTCGCCAGACGGGACTGGAAGGCGCGGAGCGCGTCGCGGTTGGCCATGGCCTGCGCAGCTTCCCGCTCAGGCCAGGGCGCTGATCTTGGACATCAGCTCGGCCGCGTTGACCGGCTTCACGATGTAGTCGCGCGCGCCCTGGCGCATGCCCCAGACGCGGTCGGTCTCCTGGTTCTTGCTGGTGCACAGGATGATCGGGATCGCGGCGTACTGCGGATTGCGCGCGATCGCGCGCGTGAGCTGGAAGCCGTTCTGGCCGGGCATCACCACGTCCATGAGGATCAGGTCGGGCTGGTCTTCCTCGATGCGGCGCATCGCGTCTTCGGCGTTCTCGGCGGTCTTGACGGCAAAGCCGTTCTTGTGGAGCAGGTCGGAGAGGAACACCAGTTCCGTCTTGGAGTCGTCGACGACGAGGATCTTTCGAATGGGCATCACTGCACTTCCTGTGGGACATGGCCGAACTGCTGCACGGCCTGCAGCAGCTGGTCCTTGGTGAAGGGTTTGGTCAGGTAGTCCTGCGAGCCGACCATGCGGCCGCGCGCCTTGTCGAAGACGCCGTCCTTCGAGGACAGCATGACGACCGGCACGTTCGAGAAACGGGCGTTGCGCTTGATGATGGCGCAGGTCTGATAGCCGTCGAGGCGCGGCATCAGGATGTCGCAGAAAATCAGGTGCGGCTTGTGGTCGTTGACCTTGGAGAGGGCGTCGAAACCGTCTTCCGCGAGAAGAACCTCGTGCCCGCCCTGCTTCAGAAATATTTCGGCACTGCGCCGGATCGTATTGCTGTCGTCGATGACGAGCACCTTGTAACCTGATCCATTCGGCCCCATTGCACACGCTCCTGCTGATGAGACTTGGATGCCCGCCGCGCCGTACATCGGCGCAGACCGCGTAGCCTATGCCATGCTCTAGATTTCAACCATTTCGAAGTCTTCCTTGCGTGCACCGCACTCAGGACAGGTCCAGTTCATCGGCACGTCGGCCCAGGCCGTGCCTGCCGCGATGCCGTCTTCCGGTACACCAACCGCTTCGTCATAGATCCACCCACAAATCAGGCACATCCAAGTTTTCGTATTCATCGGAGCTTAAAGTCCTTGTTCATTAAATGCAACGAGTGTATCCATGCGTATCACGCCGGCGAACTGTAAACGTCGCGCTTATGCCACCATCCAGGAGATCCCGTCCGGCATATGACCATTCACTTACATCCAGCAGATGACGCCCGCCATCCGGGCGATCTTAACGACCCCTCGGGGGGTGCCGACGAGATCGCCGAAAGCGACCTGAACCCGCCGTGCGTGCTGGTCTTCAATGCCAGCGACCCGAGCGGGGCCGGCGGCCTGGCCGCCGACGCGCTGGCCATGGCCTCGGTCGGCGCGCATGTGCTGCCGGTGGTCACCGGCGCCTATGCGCGCGACACCGCCGAGATCTTCGACCACTTCCCGCTCGACGAGGAAGCCATCGCCGAGCAGGCGCGCGCCATCCTCGAGGACGTCGAGGTCCAGCTCATCAAGGTAGGCTTCGTCGGCTCGCCCGACGCGCTGAGCACCATCGCCGAGACCGCCTCCGACTACCCCGAGGTGCCGGTGGTGGCGTACATGCCCAACCTCTCCTGGTGGGACGAGAACCTGATCGAGGGCTATCTCGACGCCTTCCGCGAGCTGCTGCTGCCCCAGGCGACGGTGCTGGTGGGCAACCACAGCACGCTCTGGCGCTGGCTGCTGCCCGACTGGAGCGGCGATCGGCCGCCCGGCGCGCGCGACATCGCCAAGGCCGCCGGCGAGTTCGGCGTGTCCTACACGCTGGTCACCGGCATGGTGCTGCCGGACCAGTTCATCGACAATGTGCTCGCGTCTCCGCAGTCGGTGCTCACTAGCGAAAAGTACGAGCGGCTCGAGGCGGTGTTCTCGGGCGCCGGCGACACACTGTCGGCCGCGCTCGCCGCGCTGCTCGCGAGCGGCACCGACCTGGTGGCCGCCACCACCGAAGCGCTGGCCTACATGGACCGCTGCCTCGACGCGGGCTTCCGGCCCGGCATGGGCCATGTGCTGCCCGACCGGCTGTTCTGGGCCGAGCCCGAAGACGACGACGACGACGGGCCCGGCGACGTGCCGCCCGACTTTGCCTTGCCTCCGCACGACACGAGACACTGATCCCGACTTAGACGACCCTCACCTTTTTGCGACCCCCGATGCCCCATCCCGACCAGAACGACATCCTTTTCGACCGCGCCCGCGCGGTCATCCCCGGCGGGGTCAACTCGCCCGTGCGCG
>CAMLCW010000361.1 GCA_946478645.1 uncultured Variovorax sp. | reverse complement strand
GTTCAGACGTGTGCTCTTCCGATCTGAGACGGTGAGCTGCTGGCGCGCGTCGAGCCGCTGCGATTCGCCGTTCTCGCCGTAGAGCGTGGCCCGGCCCGAGGCGACCGCGATCCAGGTGGTGTCGGCGTCGGGGTTGGCCGAGATGCGGTATTCGCCCGGCGCGTCGATCACCACCGCGAGGTTGCCCGTGTCGACTTCGACGCGCTGGCCCGCGAGCTCGTCGCGCACGCGCAGCTGCAGTTCGCCCTGGTCCGCGGTCAGGCGCACGGTGTCGTCGTCGAGCTCGGAGAATTCGACGTGGGACTGGCCGTCCATGCGCAGCGCCGCCGAGCCGATGTGGACCTCGGCGCGCGCGGCGCGGTCGGTCCAGAGGCGGTCGCCGGTGGTCAGGGGGCGGTTCGGCTGCGCGTCGTACCAGCGCTCATCGCCGGCCGGCGCGAAGCTCACGCTGCCCTGTTGAAGCGTGAGCCGCGCCACGCGGCCGGGCGGGTCTTGCTGCTGCGCGCCCGCGGCGGCGCCAAGGCCCAGCAGTGCTAGGCCGAGCAGCCAGCGGTGCAGCGGCCGCAAAAGAAGAGGAAGGGAAAGCGCGGAGCAGCCGGAGCGATGCATGGGATGTCTCTGGTTGGGCGGGCCCGGCGGGCCGATGGTTCGCTTGTAACGCCCGAGCATCCGCTGCCGCTGTCAGCGCAGCCCCTCTACTTGGTGAAGGAGGCGCGCATTCGGCAACCGCATGTAAGGCGGTTGCCGGCTGAATGCGCGGCCCCGGCCTGCTTACTTGTACAGCAGCTGCGGCAGCCAGAGCCCGATCTGCGGCCAGATGTAGAGCAGCAGGATCGCGAGGATCTGGATGCCCATGAACGGCAGCATGCCCAGGAAGATCTGGTTCAGCGTGACGTGCGGCGGGCTCACGCCCTTGAGGTAGAAGGCCGCCATCGCCACCGGCGGCGACAGGAACGCGGTCTGCAGGTTCATGGCCACAAGCAGGCCGAAGAACAGCGGATCGACGCCGAAGTTGTCGAGCAGCGGGATGAAGATCGGCATGAAGATCACGATGATCTCGGTCCACTCGAGCGGCCAGCCGAGCAGGAAGATGATGACCTGGCTCAGCACCAGGAACTGCACCTTCGTAAGGTTCATGCCGAGCACCCATTCTTCGACCAGCGCCTGTCCGCCGAGCAGCGCGAACGCGGCCGAGAAGATCGCCGAGCCGACGAACAGCCAGCACACCATGGCCGAAGTCTTGGCCGTGAGGAACATCGACTCCTTGAGCACCGAGAGGTTGAGCCGCCGGTAGGCCGCGGCCAGCAGCATGCCGCCGAGCGCGCCCATGGCGGCGGCCTCGGTGGGGGTGGCGAGGCCGAGCACGATCGAGCCGAGCACCGAGAGGATCAGCAGCACCAGCGGGAAGAACGAGCCCAGCAGCATCTTGAAGATCTCGAGCCGCGCGAAGCTCAGGAACAGGTAGAACAGCGTGGTGAGCGCGCCGAAGATCGCGAAGGTGGCCCACCACCAGGTGGGCGCGGGGCGCACCGACGCGCCGTCGGCCGGCGATGCCTCGGCGGTTGCGGCCGCCGCAGCTGGCGCCGGCGGCGGCGCGACGGCGCCGGGCGGTTCCGCGAGCGGCGCTGCCGACGAAGCCGTCGGCGTTTCGCCCGAAGGCGGCTCCTGCAGCCCGCCTTCTGCCGGCGGCTCCTGGAGGCCGCCCTCGGTGGGCGGCTCCTGCAATCCACCCGCCGCGGGCTCTTCCGGCGCGCTGCTGCCGCGCGTGGCGCCGATCTCCTGGATCTCGTAGCGCTCCTGGGCCTCGACGGTGGTCACGGCCTTGTAGCTGAAGCCCGCGAGCAGCAGGAAGATCACGCCGGGCAGCGCCACGATGCACAGCTGCCGCAGGATGTGCGAGAACGGCACTTCGGCATTGCGCCGGCCCTTCAGCAGCCCGACCACCGCATGGGCGGCGGGGCTGTCGGCCAGGCACTGCGAGAGCGGCGGGAGCGGCACGGCGCGTTCCGCCATCGACAGCGGCGGTGCCCACTGTGGCTTGAGCCGCGCGATGAGGATCACGTACAGCACGTAGAGCGTCGCGAGCATCAGCCCCGGAAAGAATGCGCCGGCATAGAGCTGCACCACCGAGACGCCGGCCGTCGCGCCGTAGACGATCAGCAGCACCGACGGCGGGATCAGGATGCCGAGGCAGCCGCCCGCGGTGATCGCGCCGGCGGCCAGCGGCACGCTGTAGCCCGCGCGCAGCATCGAGGGCAGCGCCAGCAGGCCCATCAGCGTGACCACCGCGCCGACGATGCCGGTCGCGGTGGCGAAGATCGTGCAGGTGACCAGCGTTGCCACCGCCAGCGCACCCGGCAGCCGCGCGAGCGCGAGGTGCAGGCTCTTGAAGAGCGACTCGATGAGGTTGGCCCGTTCGACCAGGTAGCCCATGAAGACGAACAGCGGCACTGCGATCAGCACGTCGTTGGCCATGGTCTTGTAGGCCGACTGCACCATCAGGTCGAGCGTGCGGTGCCAGTCGCGGTCGTAGGCCAGCCAGGTGAAGAGCATGCCCATGCCCATCAGCGTGAAGGCGGTGGGAAAGCCCAGCATGATCGCCACCACCACGAGCGAGAGCATCAGGAGCCCCAGGTGTCCGTTGGTGATGGTGTCGGCGCTCAGCAGCATCGCGGCCGCGCCGACGACGATCAGCACCATGAAGGAGAGGCCGAACCAGAGTTCGCGGCGGATCGTCATCGCGCACCCTCCTTGGCCACGATCGCGCGGTCGAGTGCGGCGATGTCCTCGTCCTTCACATGCACCATCTGCTTGAGCTTGTCGACGTCGACTTCCTCCACGTCCGCCTCGCGCGACGGCCAGGCGCCGGTCTGCAGGCACTGCACGCAGCGGATGATCTCGACCAGGCCCTGTAGCAGCAAGGTGAAGCCCGCGAGCGGAATGACGAACTTGAACGGATAGAGCGGCAGCGGATCGGCCGAGAAGGTCTGCTCGCGGATGGCGAGCGATTCCTCCGCATAGACCCAGCCGGCCCAGGTCAGTGCGACGATGCCCGGCAGGAAGAAGACGATGTAGAGCACCAGGTCGATGCTCGCCTGCGTGCGGGGGCGGAAGAAGCCGTAGAGCACGTCGCCGCGCACGTGGCCGTTCTTCGACAGCGTGTAGGCGCCCGCGGTCATGAACATGGTGCCGTACAGCATGATCTGCACGTCGAGCACCCAGGCATGCGGACGGTTCAGCACGTAGCGCGAGAACACCTCCCAGCTGATCAGGAGCGTGAGCAGCAGCGCGCACCAGGCGAAGGTCTTGCCGACCCACGTCGAGAAGCGATCGACGGCCAACAGGAAAGATTGCATCGAAAGGAACTCCTGGCCGCGGCCGGCGCGGCATGGATGTGCATGAAACAGGGAGGGCACCGTGCGGTGCCCTCGGGGTCAACGGCGGATCGCGTTCAGGACTTCTTCGCCTTGGCGCCGAAATAATGGTTGTAGGCCATCTTGAAATCGACCGTGTAGTCGTTCTGCCACTGGCCGGCGCGCTCCGCGAAGGCCTTCTGCGAGTCGAGCACCTTCTTGAACATCGGGTTCTCCGCGGCCTTCTTGGCGATGGTCTTGTCCCACGAGGCGAGCTGCGCGCGCAGGATCGCGTCGGGTGTCTTGTAGAACTTGATGCCGGCCTTCTTGAGCTCGATGTAGTCCTGCGAATTGCGCTGGATCGCCTTCCAGCTCATGTCGGCGCTCGCCGCCTGGACCGCGTAGTCGATGATCGACTTGAGCTCGGCCGGCAGCGCCGCGAGCTTGCCCCTGTTGAACAGGATCTCGAATTGCTCGCCCGACTGGTGGAAGCTCTGCAGCATGCAGTTCTTCGCCACGTCGGGGAAGCCCAGCACGCGGTCGCTCGAGGCGTTGTTGAACTCGGCCGCGTCGATCAGGCCGCGGTCGAGCGCCGGCACGATCTCGCCGCCCGGCAGCGGGTTGACGGCGGTGCCCATGTCGGTGAACACGTCCACCGCGAGGCCCACGGTGCGGAACTTCAGCCCCTTCATGTCCTCGGCGCGCGCCACCGGCTTCTTGAACCAGCCGAGCGGCTGCGTGGGCATGGGGCCGTACAGGTAGGACACCACGTCCAGGTTCAGGCTCTTGTAGATCTCCTCGATCAGCGCCTTGCCGCCGCCGTAGTTGTGCCAGGCGAGGATCATGTTGGCGTCCATGCCGTAGGTCGGCCCTGATCCCCAGAGCGCGAGCGCCGAGTTCTTGCCGTACCAGTAGGCGACCACGCCATGGCCGCCGTCGAGCGTGCCCTTGGCCACCGCGTCGAGCAGCTGGAACGCGGGCACCACCGAGCCGGCCGGCAGCACCTCGATCTTCAGGCGGCTGCCCGCCATGTCGTTGACCTTCTTGGCGAAATCCTGCGCATATTCGTGGAAGATGTCCTTCGCGGGCCAGGTGCTCTGGAAACGCAGCGACGTGGTCTGCGCCATGCTGATCATCGGTGCCGACATCGCGCCCGCGGCCACCGCCGCCCCCTTGAGAAGATTGCGGCGGCGAGGCGATTTGCTGTCTGTCATTGGTTTGTCTCCATGTAAATTCGTTCTGGAAAATCCAGGCCCCCATCTTTTGTGTGACATGTAAACGAGACAAACAGGGTTTTCACGAACGGGTGAAGAAATGAGGGGCGCCTGCTGCGGGTAAGCCCTGCCGAACGAAAGGATGCAGAAATGAATGAACCGGTTGGGGAAAAGCAGGCGGTCCGGCCCGCCGAGGGCTATGCGGGCGACGTCACGCCCGCGCAGGCGGCCGCGTGGCTGGCCAGCGGCGAGGCCGTGATGGTCGACGTGCGCAGCGACGCCGAGCGCGAATGGGTCGGCTTCGTGCCCGGCGCGGTGCCAGTGGCCTGGAAGCAATGGCCCGGCATGGCGATGAACCCCGGCTTCGACGACGGCGTGCGTGCCGCGGCCGACGGCGGCAGGCGGCTGGTGCTGCTGTGCCGCAGCGGCGTTCGCTCGGTGGCCGCCGCGAAGCGCGCCACCGAACTGGGACTGGAGGCCTACAACATCCTCGAAGGCTTCGAGGGCAATCCCGACGAGAACGGACACCGCGGGCATTTGGGCGGCTGGCGCATGCGCGGGCTGCCGTGGCGGCAGAACTAGCCGCCAACTGACCCGTCCTGCCATAGGTTGACACCTACGATGGACACATAGCCGGGGTGTTGA
>CAMLCW010000360.1 GCA_946478645.1 uncultured Variovorax sp. | reverse complement strand
GGCAACGAGCAAACCTTCACAAGGAGCCCGATACCGATGACTTCCGAATACCAGGCGGCGCAGCCCGAACGCGCCGAGATCGATGCCCTCGAAGGCCCCGCCGTGGTCGAGTTCGGCACCAACTGGTGCGGCATCTGCAAGGCCGCGCAGCCGAACATCGCCGAGGCCTTTGCCAAGTACCCGCACATCCGTCGCATCAAGGTGGAGGACGGCAGCGGCCGGCCGCTCGGCCGCTCGTTCGGCGTCAAGCTCTGGCCCACGCTGGTGTTCATGCGCGACGGCAAGGAGGTCGCCAAGCTCGTGCGGCCCGATAACAGCGCCGCCATCGCCGCCGAACTGGCGCGCATCGACGCGCCTGCGGCCGCCTGAGCGCCGCTACTTTTTCTGCTGCTGCAGGCGGAAATCGCTCGGCGCCTGGCCGGTCCATTGCAGAAATGCGCGCGCGAAGCTCTTCTCGTTGCGGAAGCCCACGGCCAGCGCCACCTGCTTGATCGGGCGCGCCGTGCGGCGCAGCTGCTCCACGGCCATCTCGTGGCGCACCTCGTTCTTCAGCGCCTGGAGCGACATGCCTTCCTCGTGCAGCTGCCGGTGCAGCGTGCGGCTCGACACGTTGAGCAGCGCCGCCAGCGCCTCGGCGGTGGTGACTTCGCCGGCGCGCGAGCGCAGCAGCTCGCGCACGCGCTGGCCGAGCAGCCGGTCGCGCCGGTACTGCAGGATCGTGAGCGGCAGCGCCCGCTTGAGCATGGTGCGCAGCGCGCGTTCGTCGCGCTGCAGCGGCAGGGCGAGATAGCGCTCGTCGAAGGCGATGCTCGCGCAGGCTGCGTCGAACTGCACCTCGGGCGTGAACATCGACGCATAGGCATCGCGGTGCGCCGGCGCGCTGAACGGAAAGCCCGCCTGGCGCAGCGAGATGCGCGAATCGATGGCCCAGCACATGTAGCCGTGCATGAAGCGCAGGCTCGTCACCAGGCAGAACTCGCGGAACGCGTCGTCGAGCGCGCGGCGCTCCGTCACGCGCAGCGTCGCGACGCCGCCCGCCACGTCGAGCGACAGCCCGATGTCGTCGGTCAGCAGGTGGTGATGGCGGCACCAGCGCTTGATCGCCACGCCGAGGTCAGGCGAGGTCAGCGAGGCGCGGCACAGCATGCCGTAGCTGCCCCAGGGCAGCCGGCGCGAGAACCAGCCGAGCGCCTCGTCGTCGAGTTCCTGCATGGCGTGCTCCGACAGCACCTCGAACTGCGCGGCCGTGACCCGGGCGTCGGGCCGGGCCAGCTCGCGCGGCGTGATCTGTGCCGCGCGCAGCGCCTCGGACGGATCGGCGCCGTAGCGCTCATAGCCGCGCACGATGGCTCGGACGAAGGCCATCGGCGTGACGGCGCGGGCGGGTCTGAGGAAGGCGGGGGACGACATCGGAAGGCGTGTGCGGCGTGGCGCAAATTGCAACCATTGTGGCGCCAATTGCGGCGCGTCGAGGCGTAAGCTGCGATTTTCCAAGCGCCAAACCGCGTGGGACCGCCTGCGCGCCGACCGATCCTCAGAGGAGACAAGACACATGCACGATCCCGGCCTGAACTTCGACCTGGGCGAGACCATCGACTCGCTGCGCAGCGCCATCCAGGACTTCGCGGCCAACGAAATCGCGCCGCGCGCGGCCGAGATCGACCGCGACAACCTGTTCCCGCACGACCTGTGGAAGAAGCTCGGCGACCTCGGCCTGCACGGCATGACGGTGAAGGAAGAATTCGGCGGCACCGAGCTCGGCTACCTCGCCCATATCGTGGCGATGGAAGAGGTCTCGCGCGCCTCGGCGTCGGTTGGGCTCTCGTACGGTGCGCACTCCAACCTGTGCGTGAACCAGATCCACCGCAACGGCAGCGATGCGCAGAAGAAGAAATACCTGCCCAAGCTCGTGAGCGGCGAACACGTGGGCGCGCTCGCCATGAGCGAGCCCAACGCAGGCTCCGACGTGGTGAGCATGAAGCTCAAGGCCGAGAAGAAGAGCGACGGCTACTACGTGCTCAACGGCGGCAAGATGTGGATCACCAACGGCGGCGACGCCGACACGCTGGTCATCTACGCCAAGACCGAGCCCGAGATGGGCGCGCGCGGCATGACGGCCTTCATCGTCGAGAAGGGCTTCAAGGGTTTCTCGGCCGGCACCAAGCTCGACAAGCTCGGCATGCGCGGCTCCAACACCTATCCGCTGTTCTTCGACAACTGCGAAGTGCCCGAAGAGAACGTGCTCGGCGGCGAAGGCAACGGCGCCAAGGTGCTGATGAGCGGCCTCGACTACGAGCGCGCGGTGCTCTCGGGCGGTCCGCTCGGCATCATGGCCGCCTGCATGGACGCGGTGCTGCCCTTCGTGCACGAGCGCCAGCAGTTCGGCCAGAGCATCGGTGAGTTCCAGCTGATGCAGGGCAAGCTGGCCGACATGTACTCGACCTGGCAGGCCACGCGCGCCTACGTCTATGCGGTGGGCAAGGCCTGCGACCGCAACGACCATGCGCGCACCTTCCGCAAGGACGCGGCTGGTGCGATCCTCTATTCGGCCGAGAAGGCCACCTGGATGGCCGGCGAGGCGATCCAGGCGCTGGGCGGCGTGGGCTACACCAAGGACTTTCCGGTCGAGCGGCTGTGGCGCGATGCCAAGCTGTACGAGATCGGCGCCGGCACGAGCGAGATCCGGCGCATGCTCATTGGCCGCGAGCTGTTCGCCGAGACGGCCTGAAGAAGACGGACTTCCGGACGCAGAGGACGCGAAGGTTTCGCAGAGGCCGCGAAAAAGACAAACAAAAATCTGGCTGTTCCTTTTGCGTTCTTCGCGAAACCTTCGCGTCCTCTGCGTCCGGTTCCCGTTCCCGCATTCGAATTGGAGACAACCCACATGACCCTGGCAGAAAGCTACGGCAAGGGCGCCACCGACGTCCCCCTCATCGAACAGACCATCGGCGACTTCTTCGACGCGATGGTCGAGAAGCAGCCCGAGCGCGAGGCGCTCGTGAGCCGCCACGAAGGCCTGCGCTTCACCTACCGCGAACTGCAGGCCGAAGCCAACCGCCTCGCGAGCGCGCTGCTGCAACTCGGCCTGGCGCCCGGCGACCGCGTCGGCATCTGGTCGCACAACAACGCACCCTGGGTGCTGATGCAGCTCGCCACCGCCAAGGCCGGGCTGATCCTCGTCAACATCAACCCGGCCTACCGCACCGCCGAGCTCGAGTACGCGCTCAACAAGGTCGGCTGCAAGGTGCTCGTGACGATGGCGCGCTTCAAGACCAGCGACTATCTCGGCATGCTGCGCGAACTCGGCCCGGAACGCCTGCCGCAACTGGCGCACACCTTCTGGATCGACGGCAAGGACGCGCCCGACGAGCCCGGCATCGAGCGCTTCAGCGCGCTGCTTGCGCGCGGCGATGCGGCCGATGCGAAGGTGCAGCAGGTGCAGAAGACGCTGAAGGCGACCGACCCGATCAACATCCAGTTCACCAGCGGCACCACGGGCTTTCCCAAGGGCGCGACGCTCACGCATCGCAACATCCTCAACAACGGCTTCTTCATCGGCGAGTGCATGAAGCTCACGCCGGCCGACCGGCTGTGCATTCCGGTGCCGCTGTACCACTGCTTCGGCATGGTGCTCGGCAACCTGGCCTGCCTCACGCACGGCGCGGCGATCGTCTACCCGAACGACGGCTTCGATCCGCTCACCGTGCTCGAAACGGTCGAGGCCGAGAAGTGCACCGGCCTGCATGGCGTGCCCACGATGTTCATCGCCGAGCTCGACCATCCGCGCTTCAAGGACTTCGACCTCTCGACACTGCGCACCGGCATCATGGCCGGCTCGCCGTGCCCGATCGAGGTGATGAAGCGCGTCGTCAACGAGATGCACCTGGGCGAGATCACCATCGCCTACGGCATGACCGAGACCAGCCCCGTGAGTTGCCAGAGCAGCACCGACACGCCGCTCGACCGGCGCGTGTCCACGGTCGGCACAGTGCAGCCGCACGTCGAGGTGAAGATCGTCGATCCCGAGACCGGCGCCATCATGCCGCCCGGGCAGTCGGGCGAGCTGTGCACGCGTGGCTACCTCGTGATGCATGGCTACTGGGACGACGAGCCGAAGACGCGCGAAGCCATCGACGCCGAGCGCTGGATGCACACCGGCGACCTCGCCACCATGGACGCCGAGGGCTACGTCAACATCGTCGGCCGCATCAAGGACATGGTGATCCGCGGCGGCGAGAACATCTATCCGCGCGAGATCGAGGAGTTCCTCTACCGCCATCCGAAGGTGCAGGACGTGCAGGTGGTCGGCCTGCCCGACAAGAAGTACGGCGAGGAACTCTGCGCCTGGATCATCCCCAAGCCCGGCCAGGTGCTCGAGGAGGCCGAGGTGCGCGACTTCTGCAAGGGCCAGATCGCGCATTACAAGGTGCCGAAGTACATCCGCTTCGTCGAGGCGTTCCCGATGACCGTGACCGGCAAGATCCAGAAATTCAAGATCCGCGAAGCGATGGCCGAACAGCTCGGCCTCGAACAAGAAAAGACAGCATGAGCAAGATAGAAACCAAATTGAATGCGCGTTCGGCCGACTTCCAGGCCAACGCCGCGGCCATGCGCGCCCTGGTCGATGACCTTCGCGCGCAGTTCGCCAAGGTGGAGCAGGGCGGCGGCGAGGCCGCGCGTGCCAAGCACACGGCACGCGGCAAGCTGCTGCCGCGCGACCGCGTGGCCGAGCTGCTCGATCCCGGCACGCCCTTCCTCGAGATCTCGCCGCTTGCGGCGCACGGCATGTACAAGGGCGACGCGCCCGGTGCCGGCCTGATCGCGGGCATCGGCCGCGTCAACGGCGTCGACTGCATGGTGGTGTGCAACGACGCCACCGTGAAGGGCGGCACCTACTACCCGATGACCGTCAAGAAGCACCTGCGCGCGCAGGAGATTGCTGAGCAGAACCGCCTGCCGTGCATCTACCTCGTCGACTCGGGCGGCGCCAACCTGCCGAACCAGGACGAGGTGTTTCCCGACCGCGACCACTTCGGCCGCATCTTCTACAACCAGGCCAACATGAGCGCCCAGGGCATTCCGCAGATCGCGGTGGTCATGGGCTCGTGCACGGCCGGCGGCGCCTACGTGCCGGCGATGAGCGACGAGTCGATCATCGTCAAGAACCAGGGCACGATCTTTCTCGGCGGTCCGCCGCTGGTGAAGGCGGCCACGGGCGAGGTCGTCACGGCCGAGGACCTCGGCGGCGGCGACGTGC
>CAMLCW010000359.1 GCA_946478645.1 uncultured Variovorax sp. | reverse complement strand
GCGCTCAGCGAGGTGGTGGTGAGCGGGTCGCGCTCGGAGCAGGCCAAGGACGATCTGCCGCTCAGCATCGAGGTCATCGACCGGCAGGACATCGAGTCCCAGCAGATCCACGACATCCGCGATGCGGTGCGCGACCTGCCGAACGTCTCGGTCAAGCGCTCGCCGGCGCGCTTCGGGCTCGCGCAGGGCAGCACCGGACGCGACGGCAACGCCGGCTTCAACATCCGCGGCCTCGACGGCAACCGGGTGCTGCTGCTGACCGACGGCATCCGCATGCCGCGCAGCTATGTCTTCAGCGCCAATGCCTTCGGCCGCGACTACTTCGACATCGGCCTGGTCGAGCGCATCGAGGTGATCAAGGGGCCGGCCTCGGCGCTCTACGGATCGGACGGGCTGGCGGGGCTCGTCAACTTCGTGACGCGCGAACCCGCTTCGTTCCTTGCCGAGGGCAGGCGCTTCGGCGGCAGCGCGAACATCGGCTACAGCGGCGACGACGACGGCGTGCGCGGTGGCGTCACCTTGGCGGGCAAGGCGAACGACACCCTGCAATGGCTGGTGTCGGCCCAGGCAGGACGCGCCAGCGAGCTCGAGAACATGGGTCGCCTCGACGTGCCCAATGTGGACCGCACGACGGCCAATCCGCAGCGCGACAGCCAGCGTGCCCTGCTGGCCAAGGCGATCCTGACGCCCGGCGCGGGCCAGCGCCACGCATTCACCTTCGAGCACGTCGAGAAGACCAGCCGCTACGACCTGCTCTCGGGCCTGGCCAAGCCGCCGTACGGGCCGAGCTCCGTGGTTGGCCTCGACGCCAAGACCGACATGGAGCGCGACCGCTTCACCTACGAAGGGCGGATGCGGCTGGACACGGCCGTGGCCGACGACCTGCTGGCGGTGCTGAGCTACCAGAAGGCGGGGTCGCGCGAGTTCATCCGCGAAGACCGCTTCACCGCGGCCGACCGCACGCGCGACGTGACCTACGACGAGAACACGTGGCAGCTCGGCCTGCAGGCCGGCAAGACCCTGCGCATGGGCGACTGGGCGCAGAAGATCACCTATGGCCTCGACTACACGCGCACCAACGTCGAGAACCTGCAGACCGGCCTGGTGCCGCCCACGGGCGAGAGCTATCCGCTGAAGCGCTTTCCCGACACGCGCGAGACCTCGTCCGCGTTCTACCTGCAGGACGAGTTCATCCACGACCGCTGGAGCATCACGCCGGGCATCCGTTTCGACCGTTTCTCGCTCGACGCGAAGCAGGCGGGCTTCAACGCGCAGGCGGTGTCGCTGTCGGGCTCGGCCGTGTCGCCCAAGCTCGGCGTGCTGTTCCGCGCCACGCCGCAGTGGAGCGTCTACGGCAACTATGCCTCGGGCTTCAAGGCGCCGAATGCGTTCCAGGTCAACAACTTCTTCGAGAACGTCATCCATGGCTACAAGACGATTCCGAATCCGAACCTCAAGCCCGAGAAAAGCCAGAGCGTCGAGCTCGGCGTGCGCGGGCGCACCGGCATCCTGCGCTTCGACGTGGCCGCTTTCACCGGCGACTACAAGAACCTGATCGAGAACGACAAGCTCGTCGGCGGACGCGGCATTCCGCGCATCGATCCGCTGGTGTACCAGTCGGTCAACGTCGGGCGTGCGCGCATCAGCGGCTTCGAGATCAAGGGCGAACTCGACTTCACCGAGCAGGGGAGGGGCTTCTCGGTGCCGTTCGCCTACGGCCAGACCCGCGGCCGCGACCGCACCAGCCACCAGCCGCTCAACTCGATCGATCCGCAAAAGCTCAGCGCCGGCATCAGGTACCAGGCGGCCAGTTGGAGCGTCCGTCTCGATGCGGTCCATCATGGGGCCAAGGAGTGGGAAGACGTCGATCGCACCGAGGTGACGATGGGGCATCAGTTCCGCACCCCGGCGGCCACCACGCTGGACATCAGCGCGCAGTGGCGCATCCGCAAGGACCTGCGCCTGAACGCGTCGGTGACCAACCTCACCAACAAGCGCTACTGGATGTGGAGCGACGTGCGCGGCGTCACCACGACCTCGGCCATTCGCGATGCCTACACACAGCCGGGGCGCAGCTTCAACGTCGCGCTGGTGGCGGATTTCTGACCCACGCAGACGCACAAACAAATAGACAAACAGGAGATCCCGATGAATGTTGAAGAACTTCGCTCCCGCTTCGCGGAACTGCGCGTCCAGGGCAAGCGCCACAAGGACGCGGCTGCGGCGCTGGGCCTGTCCGAAGGCGAGGCGATCGCCGCCCACATGGGCGCGCACGACAAGGCCTTGCACGCCACGCAACTCAAGGGCCCCTGGGTCGCGCTGCTGCAGACGCTGGAGCGCTGCGGTCCGGTGCTCGCGCTGACGCGCAACGAGACCGCGGTGCACGAGAAGACCGGCGTCTACGAGAAAGTCTCGGGCAGCAGCGCGATGGGCCTCGCGCTTGGCGAGGCGATCGACCTGCGGCTTTTCTTCAGCCGCTGGCATGCAGGCTTTGCCGTCAGCGAGGCGGCGGCCAACGCGGGCGTGCCGCCGTCGCTGAGTCTGCAGTTCTTCAATGCGAACGGCCTGGCGGTGCACAAGATCTTCGCGCGCGAGGGCACCGACCGCGACGCATTCCAGTCGGTCATCGACAGCTACACCGCGCCGGATGCGCCCGACGCGCCGGTGCGGTTCGTGCCGGCCGACGCCAAGGCGGTGCCGCGCGACGACAGCGCCATCGATGCGGCGGGCCTCGCCGACGCCTGGCGCGGCATGCAGGACACGCACGAGTTCTTCGGCCTGTTGAACAAGTTCGATGTGGAGCGGCAGCAGAGCTTTCGCCTCGTCGAGGGCGAATTCACGCAGCGCGCGCAGACCACTGCGGTGCGCGACCTGCTGCACGAGGCGGCCTTCGACGGCACGCCGATCATGGTGTTCGTGGGCAGCCCGGGCTGCATTCAGATCCACTCGGGGCCGGTGGTCCGCATCGAGCCGATGGAGATCCACGGATCGCGCTGGCTCAACGTGCTGGATCCCGGCTTCAATCTGCATTTGCGCGAGGACCGCATTGCGAGCGTCTGGATCGTCGAGAAGCCAACCAGCGACGGCGTGGTCACGTCGGTCGAGGCCTTCGACCTGAACGGCGAGCTGATGGCGATGTTCTTCGGCGCGCGCAAGCCCGGCATGCCGGAGCGCGAGGCGTGGCGCCGCATCGTGCGCGCACTGCCCCGGCGGGAGCCCGCGGCTGCGCCGCAGGCCTGAGAAGCTCGTTTCCACCCTGCATCACCGATCCCATGTCTGCATCCGATTTCCTTTCGACACCCTGTTCCACGCAGCGCCGCGACCTGCTGCGTCTTCTGGCTGCCTCGTCGCTCGGCGCCACCGCGCTGCCGCTCTTGGCACAGGCGCCCAAGAAACTGCCGCGGCTGGTGACGGTCAGCGGCGCGATCACCGAGGTGGTCTACCTGCTCGGCGCCGAAGGCCAGCTGGTCGGCACCGACACCACCAGCCTCTACCCGGCCGCTGCACGCCGCACGCCGAAGGTCGGCTACATGCGCCAGCTGTCGGCCGAAGGGCTGCTCTCGCTGCGGCCCGACACGGTCATCGCAACCGACGAATCGGGGCCGGCGGTGGTGCTCGACCAGGTTCGCAGTGCGGGCGTGAAGGTCGAGATCATCGAAGCGGACCACAGCTGGGCCGAGGTGCAACGCAAGGTGCAGGCCGTGGGCCGCGCGGCCGCCAAGGAAGCGCAGGCGCGCGAGCTGCAGGCCAGGATCGATGCCGAATGGGCGCAGGTCCAGCAGCGCGTCGGCGCCGCCAGCGGTCGCAGGCCGAAGGTGCTTTTCGTGCTGTCGCACAGCGCGAGCCCGCAGGTGTCGGGCGAGGAGACGGCCGCGCATGCGGTGATCGGCTTTGCCGGCGGCGTCAATGCGATGAGCGGTTTCCATGGCTATCGTCCGATGACCGCCGAGGCCATGGCCAGTGCGGCGCCCGACATCATCCTCACGAGCACGCAGAGCATCGAGGCCCATGGCGGCGTCGATCGCTTCTGGCAGCGGCCAGAGCTCGCGCTGACGCCGGCGTTCCGCAAGCGGGCGCTGGTCACGCAGGATGCGCTGCTGCTGCTGGGCTTCGGCCCGCGCCTGCCGGCCGCCATCGGCGAACTGCACGAGAAGTTCCGGGCTGCGCTGGCATGAGCAGTGCGCCAGTGAGCCGGCGTTTTGGCAAGGAGGCGGTGCTGTGCGGCGCCATGGCGCTGCTCGCGATGACCTTTGCCGCGGGCGCCCTGTCGGGCGCTTATGCGATCAGCCTTTCACAGCTCTGGAACGTGCTCTGCTCGCTCGGCAGCGAGTCGCCCGAGCACCTGGTGTTCCTCAACATCCGCCTGCCGCGGTTGATACTCGGCGTGGCGGCGGGCGCGGGGCTCGGCATGGCCGGCACGCTGATGCAGGGCCTGTTCCGCAATCCGCTGGCCGATCCGGGGCTGATCGGCATCAGCAGCGGTGCGGCGCTGGCGGCGGGCGTCACCATCGTGCTCGGCACCTGGCTCTGGCCGGGGCTGCCGCGCACGCTCGGCAGCTGGACGCTGGTGACGATGGCCTTCGGCGGGGGCTTCCTCGTGACGCTGCTGATCTACGGCCTGTCGCGCAGCGAGGGCGGCACCCGCATGGCGCTGATGCTGCTCGCGGGCATCGCGATCAACGCGCTGGCGGGCGCGGGGCTCGGCCTGCTGAGCGTGGTCGCGACCGACGAGCAGCTGCGCAGCCTCCAGTTCTGGCTGCTGGGCAGCCTGGGCGGCGCGCGATGGAGCGCGGTGGTGCTGGTCTCGGTCGCGGTGCTTCTGTCGTGCTGGGCCGCGGCCTCGCTGGCGTTGCCGCTGAATGCCATCGCGCTCGGCGAGGCGCAGGCGGCGCTGCTCGGCGTCGACGTCGAGCGCACCAAACGGCGCGCGATCGTCATCACGGCGGTGGCCGTGGGGGCTGTCACGGCCACCACCGGGATCATCGGCTTCATCGGGCTGATTGCGCCGCACTGGGTGCGCATGCTGGCCGGCCCCGACCACCGTGTGGTGCTGCCGGCCTCGGCGCTGCTGGGCGCGGTGCTGGTGCTGGCCGCCGACACGGTCGCGCGCACCGCGATGGCGCCTGCCGAGTTGCCGTTGGGCGTGCTGACCGCGATCATCGGCGTGCCGGTGTTTCTGCTGATGCTGCGGCATTTCAGGGGGCGCATATGACGGCGCCTGGGCTGTCGTGTGCCGGCGTGACGGTGCGCATCGGCGGCAAGACGCTGCTCTCGGATGCCACGGTGCACCTTGCGCCGGGCCGCGTCACGGCCATCCTCGGGC